>CAZOYI010000176.1:0-19013 GCA_964583965.1 uncultured Caldisericota bacterium | reverse complement strand
GATATTTGAACGCACCTTGCAGGGTGTTAACTACCGATTTGAATATGGAAAACTTGCCAAACAAGCCGGTGCTTCCATATTGTGTACCGCAGGAGAAACAAAAGTCTTAGTCCTTGTGACAATGACAAAGGAACCAAATGAAGAAATTGATTTTTTCCCGCTTACTGTCGATTATTCCGAAAAGCTCTACTCTGCTGGTAAAATTCCTGGAGGTTTTTTTAAAAGAGGAGGAAGACCATCAGACAAAGAAATTCTTCGATCTAGATTGATAGATCGTCCTTTAAGATCTTTGTTTCCAAAGTATTTACGACATGGCGTTCAAGTCATCGCTTATGTTCTTTCCTTTGATGGTATAAATGCACCCGATATATTGGCTATTAATGGGGCTTCTATTGCTACATGTATTTCCAATATACCGTTTGATGGCCCCATTGTGGCAACTCGCTGTACCATGGTGAATAGTGAGTTTATGGCAAATGTATCCACGGATGAATCGGACAATTCTCTTTTAGATCTAGTTGTAGCTGAAACGGAACAATCAATCATGATGGTGGAGGCTGGTGCTTCTGTACTAAAAGAAGACGTCATACTAGACGCTTTTCGTTTCGTACACAATTGCAATATTGAGATGATTAACTGGCAGAAAGAAATCATTAGTGCGATTCCTAAAAAAGAAAAACTTATTGTAGAAAAGCCAGTACCATCTACCGATGCTGTTGTGGCAGTCAAAGATTACCTCGATTCTAGAATCGAGGATGCTTTATTTAACCCTGACAAAACCCAACGTGAAGCAGCAGAAAATGAATTGAGAACCGATATGCACGCATATTGCGATCCAATGTTTGAAGAACGGGAAAGCGAACTCGACCTAGCATTTGATGAGTATGTTACAGCTTACGTACGCAATCAAATTATCCGAGAAAATAGAAGACCAGATGGTCGTAAAGCAGATGAAATTCGCAACTTATCAATGGAAGTAGGCTTTTTACCTAGAACTCACGGAAGTGCTGTTTTTACAAGAGGACAAACGCAGGTATTGTCAGTTGTTACTCTAGGTGGAAAAGGTGAGGGTCAGCTGATTGAAAGCATTGATGAAGAAATGACAAAGCATTTTATGCATTACTATAATTTCCCACCCTTCAGTGTTGGTGAAGTTAGACCATTGCGAGGAGCCGGTAGAAGAGAAGTGGGTCATGGTGCATTAGCAGAAAGAGCAATTCTTCCTATTATTCCACCAGAAGAAAAATTTGCCTATACCATTCATGTAGTTTCTGAGGTTTTAGAATCCAATGGGTCTAGTTCCCAGGCTTCTATATGCGGAAGTGTTCTCGCTCTTATGGATGCAGGAGTCCCTATTATTGAACCCGTAGCAGGTATTGCTATGGGATTGATTTCGGATAGTAGCGATTATCGGATTTTAACCGATATCCAAGGTATCGAAGATTTTTCAGGAGATATGGACTTTAAAGTTGCCGGATCTCGCAATGGCATTACAGCTATCCAAATGGATGTAAAAAAACAATTTATTACCTTATCCATCATAGAAGAGGGATTGGAACAAGCTCGAGTAGCTAGGATTGATATATTGGATCAAATGTTTGAAACCATTCAAACCTATCGACCGGATCTTTCAAAATATGCTCCCCGATTAGAAATTGTCCAGATCAGTACAGATCGAATTGGAGATTTGATTGGTCCCGGTGGAAAAAATATTAAACGAATCATTGAAGAGACAGGTGTGAAGATTGATATTGAACCCGACGGGCGAGTTTTTATCGCTTCTGACGATGAAGAAGGTTTAAACGCCGCACTAAAAGAAATTAACGATATTACACGCGAAATTGAACCAGGACAGGTTTACACTGGCAAGATTGTCCGAGTCTGCGATTTTGGAGCATTTGTTGAATTAAAAAAAGGAACCGATGGATTGCTCCACATTTCCCAGATTTCTTCAAAGCGTGTTAACTTTGACAATGGAAAGTTGAAAGTTGGAGATGAAGTTCTTATTCAGATGGGGCAAAAGGTAACTGTTAAAGTTGCTTCTGTTGATCATGAAAATGGTAGAGTTAGTCTTACCATGAAAGGTGTTGATCCGCAAGAAAATGAGTAAGTTTCATGAATCGAACAATCTCTTCTGTTGATTGGAAGCATGAAATTGCTGACAAACTTCGAATGCAGATTGAAACCTGCACAAAATGTGACTTATACCAAACGCGAACAAAACCCGTCCCCGGAGAAGGTTGTCTTGATACTGATATAATGTTTGTGGGAGAAGGTCCTGGGAAAAATGAAGATCTTCAAGGAATCCCATTTGTGGGACAAGCTGGAAAGATCCTTGATGAACTCCTAATTCGAATTGGATTAAATCGAGATCTAATCTTTATAGGGAACACTGTTAAGTGCCGGCCACCTGGAAACCGAACTCCCACTTCATTTGAAATTGAAACCTGCAAACCTTTTCTGGTTTCTCAAATTGAAATCATTCAACCACAAATTATTGTTATTATGGGCAGTGCTGCATTAACTTCTTTATTAGGACCTGGTCGTTCTATTTCAAAAGACCGTGGAATTTCTATCGAAAAAGATGGCATCCTCTATTTTCCTACCTATCATCCTGCAGCTGCCTTATACCGTAGAAAAATATTAGAAACCATACAAGTTGATTTTGACTACATTGGCAGAATTCTAGAAAAAAGAAAGAGTAACAATGAAGATAAAGATTAGTTTTCTTGGAGGTTTAAATGAAATAGGGAAAAATATGACCCTATTTGAATTTGACAATGAGATCATCATCCTGGATGCAGGATTTGAATTTCCAAATGCAGATTTACTAGGGATAGACCGAGTTATCCCCGACGTTAGCTATGCAATACAGAATAAAAAGAAGATTAAAGCCATTATTTTGTCCCACGGACATGCTGATCACATTGGGGGATTAAGATATTTCAGCAAAGATTTGGATTATCCTCCTATATATGCAACCGCTCTTACCATCGGAATTGTCAAATCCGAGCTTCCTTCCTATATCTCTAAAAACATCCAATTTCACGAAGTATCTCTTCCATCCTCAGTGAAAATTGGACGGATTAAAATTGATTTTCTTCGTGTTACCCACAGTATCCCTGATGGAATGGCAACCGTTTTCCACACACCCTATGGAAATATTATCCATTCAGGTGATTTCAAAGTCGATTTAACCCCCATTGATGGAAAGCCAATTGACTTACAAGGCATAGCAAATGCTGGAAGAGAAGGTACGCTTTTGTATTTGGGGGACAGCACAAACGCAGACGAACCTGGTTTTACTCCTTCTGAAAAGTCAGTAGGACTCAAGCTAGAGGACTTAATACGGGCTTGGTATGGGAGAGTAATTGTTGCAACTTTTTCCACTAATCTTCATAGAATTCAGCAGGTTTTTGATATTGCTACAAAGGTGAATCGGAAGATACTGGTGGATGGCAGATCTATGATGAATACAATTCAAGTAGCAACAGAACTAGGCCATATCAATGTTCCCAGTCAACTTCTTGTTAAACAACAAGAATGCCAATCCTATCCTGATAAAAAGCTTATTGTGCTTACAACCGGAACTCAAGGAGAACCTTTTTCTGGTTTAACCAAAATGGCAAGGAATCAACATGATGTGTTAAAACTAAAAAAAGGAGACAAGGTCATTATTTCAGCAGATCCAATACCTGGAAATGAAGCTTCTGTAACCAAAAACATCAATAATTTAATGCGATTGGGTGCAGATGTAGTATATCAAACCGAAGGTATACATGCTTCTGGCCACGGTTCCCAAGAAGATTTACGGCTCATGATGTCTCTTATCAAACCTACATTTTTCATTCCAGTCCATGGTGAGTACCGGCAAATGTTTACGCATTGTAAAATTGCTCAAGAAGTTGGGTTACCAGAGAATCACACGAAAATTTGTGAAAATGGCGCTAGTATTTCTCTTACAAAAAACACAATGCAGCAAGTTGGAAAAATACCTGCTAATCCAATCTATATTGATGGACGTAATGTTGGTGATATTGGTGATTCTGTTATTAACGAGCGAAAAATTCTATCCCGCGAGGGTGTATTAAATGTGGTTGTGATCGTAGATGTAAAAAAACGATCTTTAGTGACTGCTCCATTGGTAGAGACTAAGGGTTTGATATCTTCCGATTTCTCCAGCGATCTTTATGAAAAAGTGGCACACGGAATTCAGGAGCTAGTAAAA
Source organism: uncultured Caldisericota bacterium (assembly GCA_964583965.1). Lineage (GTDB taxonomy): Bacteria > Caldisericota > Caldisericia > UBA6126 > UBA6126 > JAGLCW01. The sequence goes on along the minus strand of CAZOYI010000176.1, from coordinate 14,785 downwards.
AAGTGGTCTAAACAAAATGGGAAAGGTTCTGATTTAGAAATAATGACAAAAGGATATTTATCGGGATTTTTCTCCTCAGAAGTTCATCGCAAACCTGTTATTTTTGTGTCTGTGATAGAGAGTAATGAGTAATGAAATCGAAAGTACGATTCCAAACCATTCAATGGATTCGTGGAGCCATAATTGCAGCCCTTTATTTTGTTTTTACAACCGTATTTCAGGCAGTTTCTTTTGGACAGGTTCAACTACGGGTTTCAGAAATACTGACGGTGCTTCCTTTCTTTTTTCCAGAAGCAATATGGGGGTTGACATTAGGGTGCTTGATTGCAAATTTCTTTTCACCCTTTGGTTTGATAGACATTGTGTTTGGTACATTGTGTACATTTTTAGCTGCTGTAATCACATATTCTTTTCGTGTGATCCCCAATAAAAAGCTAGGTGCTTATCTAGGAATTCTTCCCCCAATCATTGTAAATGGTCTTGGGGTAGGTTTATATGTTTCCTGTATTGCTAACAGCGGGGTGTGCTCACTACAAAATTTCTCTTTTCCTATATACCTTGCTGTTGCTGGTTCTATAATGATTGGAGAGTTGTTATCAGCTGGTTTGGGGGGTAGTATCTTGGTTACCTATTTGTTAACTAAAGGAAAACATTTATATTCATTACCAAATCAACCTAGAGAATAAGGAGGATGACTTGAAAGTAGCTTTAGCGCAAATGGAACCAGTTTTTGGGGATGGTCAAGCTTCCTATTTAAAACATAAAGAGTTTGTTCAGAAAGCTATAGAACAAAGAACTTCCTTGATTGTATTCCCCGAAATGTCTTTAACCGGATACAATCTAAAGGATTTAACTCCTGATTTTTGTATGAATGTGAACCATGAATTACTTCGCGAAACTGCCAAACTGTCCATGCAGGTTGACATAGTGTTTGGATTTCCAGAGATAGATGAAGATTTCCATTGTTTTATTTCTTCTGCCTACTGCTCCAAAGGTGAAATTTTACATGTTCACCGGAAAATATTTCTACCCATCAATGGGATGTTTAACGATCCCAAGGATTTTACACCAGGACATTCTTTACATACTTTTGAGGCTTTGGGTTTTCAAATGGGCATTCTTATATGCCGAGATATGTGGCATGATGAAACCATTGTGTCTTATGTGAAAAAAGGAATTCAATGCCTGATTATTCCATCTAATATTCCTCTTCGTAATATTGACGAAAATGGTCCTGCAATTCATTCTTTTGTGAAAAGAATGTTGCAAGGATACGCAGAAAGAAACTCAATTTATACGATATATGTCAATCGTGTTGGATTTGAAGAAGGAACTTGTTTTTATGGAGGCAGCATGATTATCGATCCTTTTGGACAAATTATTGCTGAGTCTCCTTTTTTAAAGGAGTCACTTCATAGTGCAGAATTGGAGCTTTCTTCAATTCATCGAAAGAGAAAATCTCTTCATCTTCATCGAGACCGAAAAGATGGAATTGTGCAAGAAGCATTTTAGGAGAATAAGCATGAATCAAATCCTGCAATCTATACAACTCCAACCCAATGATACTCCATTTTTCTATCAGGATATTGAATTTCTTGAGAATGTCTTAATACAATTCATTCAATCTGAGATGCATAAGTATGGTTTTAAAAATGCAGTCATTGCTCTTTCAGGTGGTTTAGATTCGACTGTGGTGACGTATTTAACTATAAAAGCCTTGGGAAAAGATCATGTTCATCTTTTGTACATGCCCTATGGTACAAATACGACTAGCCTAGATCACGTACAACTGATTGCGACAGATTTGAACACACAGGTAGAAACGTGGGATTTAAAAGAAATAGCGGATGAGTTTTATTTGGAAAGAGATATCCAACAACCTTTGCGTCGGGGAAATGTGTTAGCTCGATTACGTATGGTCAATCTTTTTGATGCTAGTGCTAGAGATAAAGCTTTGGTTGTCGGTACTTCTAACAAAACAGAAATTTTAATTGGATATACTACCTGGTATGGCGATGGAGCAGCAGGAATATTACCAATTGGTGATTTGTTTAAAACACAAGTACGAAACGTAGGAAAACATCTCAGAATACCAAAAGAAATATTGCAAAAACCTCCATCAGCTGAACTTTGGCCTGGACAAACCGATGAATCAGAAATTGGAATACCCTATGAAGTATTAGATCGAATCTTGTATTATTGGGTAGATCTGAGATTTTCAGAACAAGAAATCTGCGAAATGGGCTTTGCAGAAGAAGTTGTGCAGAGAGTCATCAAAATGTGCTATCGAAGCTTATATAAACAAAGAATCCCAATCATACCAAAAGTTTCTTCTCGAACCGTAGGTCTTGATTACCTATACATAAAAGAAACTGGAAACATTACTCCGTAATTGATGTCATCCAAATTATTAGAAGAACAAATACCATGAGCTATTATTCCATCAGTCGAATCCAAATGTACAATTCATGTCCAAGGAAATACAAATATCGTTACCTAGATAGAATCATTCCACCAAAAGGAGAAATTCATCTAAATGCTTTGGTAGGTACGTGTGTACACAAAACGTTAGAAAATATCTATCGAGATTCCATGAATACCACTAAATGGCCAACATTTTCTGAAGCTGAGAAGTTATACGAGCAGATATGGCAGATTCAAAACCACGAAAACATCGTTATTGTCCTTCTTTCTCAAGATCCTGAAGAATATAAACAAGAGGGTCTCACGATATTAAAAGAGTATTATGAAAAAGAACTGACAGAAACTCCAAAGGATAAAACAATTGCAGTGGAGAAACCATTCTTCGTAACTCTCGGTGAATACAAATTAAAAGCGATTATTGACCGGATTGACTACAGACAGGGAGATATCTTTATCATCCATGACTATAAAACATCGACCCATTTCCCTCAGAAACGAAACCTAGAGGTGGATCTTCAGCTTCCTCTGTACCAAATAGCAGTAGAAGAAACATACCCAGATGTGAAAGAAATCTTACTTACCTGGCATTTTCTCCGATTCAATAAATCTGTGACCTTGACAAAAACAGAATGTGATATGGAACTGATGAAGCTAGAAATTGAAGATAATGTACGAAGGATTGAGTTGGATCGTGATTTTCTGCCCTTGGAGACTCCTTTGTGTGATTATTGTCCATACCAAGATATTTGTCCCGCTCATCATCATAGTGATATTCTTGCGTCAATGGAAAATCAAACGGAAGATGAAGGATATCAATCCGTCCAAAAACTAGAAGATATTTCGTATCAAATAAAAAAGCATAACTTTGAAATTAAAAAACTTGAAGAAGAAAAAAAGGAATGGGAGGATATCGCAAAAAAATATGCATTTGAAAATGACTGTACAACTTTAGTAGGAGAAAACCATACACTCACGATTGAGAAAAAGAATGAGCTTGCTTTCCCAGATTCAAAAGATCCTGCTCGTGTTTCACTAGAATCGTTCCTAAAAGAAAACCAATTGTGGGAGAGAGTATCCAATTTATATGCACCAAAGATAAAAAACCTTGTATCAGACTCATCCCTAGAGAAAGAAATACGCGATGAACTAATGGGCTATTCATATTTAAAAGAAAAGATCACTTTTCGACTCAAAACAAAAAAAGATGAAAACGTAATATTTATGTTACACTAGTAAGATCAAAACTATGTTGGGAGATGAATATCTATGAAACAGAATTTAATTGCTTTGTTGGTGGTTCTCGTGGTACTTGCTGGCGGGATATTTTTTATCGTTCGATATGAGGGAATATCTGTGCGTACGCCCGATGTACCAAAAGAAGAAACTGAAACATCGCAAAATGTGACAAACAAAGATCCAAAAAACTACTCTCCAGAAGATGTCAGTCCTCCTGAAACAGTTGTATGCACAATAGGGGACAATTTATATAGCTTTACTATGGATGATTTTATTGGAGAAATGTATCGGGTAATGCCACAAGACTTTGAACAGACCATGAGTCAACTATCCGCTCCAGATCAAAAAATACAACGTAAGCAACTTGAGGATGATGTTATGAATTTTCTTATTGAAACAGGTTATGTAACGTTGTATTTTAAAGATAGTGGATTAGTAATTACAGAAGAAGAAATTTCATCTGAAATTGAATCTACAAAAGCGAATATACGACAGCAAAGCGGAAAAGATGATTTTGATGTAGATCAGTATTTAAAACAATTGGGTGTTACAGAAGAAATGCTTCGTGAAGATATGTACAACCAAATCATGTTTAGAAAAGTATTTTCTGCAATCATGGATTCGGTTACGGTATCCGATCAAGAAGTCCAACAATACTACCAAGAAAATACAGCTAAATTTGCACTTCCAGATCAAGTCAACATTGATGTAATCCTCACATATGACGAAAAAGAAGTGCAAGAGATCGTACAGAAATACCACAAGGGTGCAGATTTTAACGATTTAGCTGCAGAGTATGCAAAAGATTCCCAGATTCAGAAAAACCGAGGAGTTGTAGGATGGGTTGCAGAGAAAGATCTTCCCGAAGAAATGAGTCGGCATATTTTCAACGATGAAGAATACGGCGATAGCAATATTGTTTTTTTCAGCATTGATACCGTGCACTATGTTGTCCGAAAAAAAGATTTCAGGGAGGCTCACACACAGTCTTTTGAAGAAATTAAAGAACAAGTGCGTAATCTAGTTTTGGATGTAAAGAAAGAACGGTTGTACAAAGATTTTATTGAAAAGCAAAAGAAACAATATGGCGAACCTGTTATTAATCCTTCTTTGATATTTCCCTCTGATGTTGTAACTTCTGATGTACCACCCAGTACCCTTCCAGGTATGGAAGGCATGGTTGACCAATTTATGGAACAACAGAAAAAGCAACAACAAGAACCGTAGGCATCAAAGCTACGATTTGGATAGATATTGATTTCTCTTCTCTACCCAGAATTTTTTGTGACACGTATAGATAATTTGATCTGGAATACATCGTCCTATCAGGTGAAGAAGTTTTGTTTGTCCCCCAGGTAGGACGATTCTTTTTTTTCTTTGTAACCCCTCTATAGATCGTATTGCAACAAAGCCAGATGATGTATAGAATCGTCGCAAGCGACATGGAATGGGTAGATCTGAATGTACATCAAAAGATGTATTTGTAGCTCCTGGCAGGCAACAAGTTACAACAATGTTCTTGTCTTTGAGTTCATAATGTAAATAGCGAGAATACTGCATGATATAGCTTTTTACAGCACTGTAGGTCAGCGTGGATGCAGCTGGAGTGGTTGCACATATGGAAGAAATATTGAGTATATATCCTTCTCTGCGCTTCATCATATCACCAGAGAATAAACTGGATAAAACCGTGATGGTTGATGTTTGCAAAATAATCATACTCTCTAGTGTTTGTGGATCGATAAATTCACGTTCTGTAGCCATGCCAAAACCTGCATTGTTAACCAATATATCAACATGGATGTTATGAGATTGGCAGTGCTGGTATAAATGAAGTGCAGAACCAGATTTGGATAAATCAAATGGAATCACATCGATCTTCACTGCGTAGCGGCTTATAAGTTCTTCTTGAAGTTGGTTGAGTTTGTCTTGATTTCTGCTCACTAAGATAAGATGAGTTCCTTGTTTGGCAAGTTCAGTAGCAATGGCTTCACCAATTCCGCTAGATGCACCTGTGATTAAAGCAGTTTTATTTCGAAAACTAGTTTTTTTCATTGTTTGCGTAAAAAAAAAGACCAGGTCCCTTTGTGAACCTGGTCTTTTTTATTGAGCTAGAATGTCTTATTTCTTCCAGTACCACCAAGCGGTATTCCATGTAATTGGTGAGCTTGTACCAGTGGGTTGGAAATTGGCAATATTTTTATGTCGAGAGCTAATGTCGACTCTATAGAATAGAGGAAGGGATGGGATGTCTCGGGTTAAGTGTTCTTGTACAATACGAAGGTTGTTGTAAATTTCTTGCTTATCCAGCATTTGTAAGATAGCAGATGTTAATGTGTCGACTTCTTCATTGCTGTACGCAGTATAGTTTTGTCCGCTCCAATTGTTCTTTTCGGTAGGAATTTGGCCTGAATTTACGATTGAATAAAGATTGGATGTTGGACCCATTACCCATGCATACATAGCACCACTTGGTCCAGAGAACTTTCTTTCTTTTAGTGTAGCGGTAAAGAAACTGGTTGCTTGTTCATTTTTCAGATCAACGTTGATTTTTAAGTTTTCTTCCCAGCCAGAGCTAATGACAGCTTGTACTTGTTCTCTTGCTTTGTTACCAGAAGTGGTCATGAATGTGATGGTGAATTGTTCCCCAGCAGCATTTACCATTTTGGCGTCTTTGTCTTCACCCTCAATATTCCAACCAGCTTCAGAGAATAACTGAATGGCTTTTTCTACATCGTAATCCCACTTTGTGATCGTTTGATCATCAAAAGCTGGATGCTTTGGAGGAAGCCATGCATGTGCTACGGGTTGTTGACCTTCAAAGAATTCATCGGTGATTAACTGTCTGTTAATACCGCACAACAATGCTTGACGAACTCTTGGGTCGGATAAATACTCATTGTCGCAATTCAAATCAATGTGTTCCCATGTTAGAGATGGAGTAAATACTGGAATTTGATCGGTAGCTTGTTTTTCCAATTCTTTAGCCTGATCAAATGTTAAACCGGTTAAGGTCATATTGACTTGTCCTGCGATGGCAGCTGCAAGAAGAGTGTCTGTATTTTCAATGGTACGGAATACTATGTTGTCAATCAAGGGTTTTCCATACATGTAATTCTCATTTGGTTCTAAAATGATCGTTTGACCACGTTCCCAGCTTTTTACTTTGTATGCACCAGCATGCAAGGGATTTCTACCATATGCATTTTCAGCATCGCCTTGCGTTGCTGCAACGATGAAATCAGCATCGTCTTTGCACTTTTGTGATACGTAGGCTTCATTTTCTTGCGTGTCTCGGTCATCCATCTCGTAATCATAGTAGGACTTGTCGTTAATATTGTATGGTTCTAATACATAATCAAATTGTTCTTCAAACCAATGGGATGGCATAACTCCAATGCCTGAGTTGGCGTATAAATACGGAGTATTCCATGTTACTTGGACTGTGTAGTCGTCTAATGCTACCATGTCATCAATCCAAAAATCCATTTCATTGTGGATGACTGGAGCAGCAGGATGGTTGTAGAAAAAGAAGGAGAAAAGAGCATCTTTGGCTGTTATTTCAGTGCCATCAGACCACTTTAATCCTTTGTGCAGGTGATACGTGACAACCATTTTGTCAATTTCACCATTTTCATTGTAGAAGATTTCCCAATCCCCATTTTCTTGGGTAGGCATTTTTTTGATCATTACAGGGAATCGACCCCAGAATTCATCAAAGCCACCTGTGGAGCTCTCATACAACAAAGATGTGATTTGCGACATGGCACTCATTTGATCCAACCCACTAAAGAGAGTTGTAGGTTCTTGGGACTGACCAATCGTTAAATTTCCACCTCGTACGGGTGGGTTTAGTAACATGTAAAGGCTAAAACAGGCTTCGGATACGAGCATTGGATATTCTGGCCGGATGTATCGGAAATCATCACCAGCTAACCATCTATAATACATCAATTGATGGTCGGGGAGTATACAAACGCTTAATGCGTTCGCTACTTCGTCGCCCATTGCAAGAGCTTCTTCCCATCCATCTTGTGCAGGGATGAGAGGTTCTACAATTGAAGCAGCCTGTTCTTTGGCTTCTTCGCTTTTGGCATTGATGAGCCAAACAGCTGCATCTCCACGAAGCAGTTCATCATCGGGCATGAAGGTATCATTTTGCTCAATAATACCGTTTTGAGCAGCTGTGGAAATTGCTTCAAAATATGGATGATCTTTAGGAACATCACCGAAGCTATATCCTGTATCTGCTTCTAATTGTAAAGCTTTCACCAACCAACTAACAAATTGTCCTCTTGTAATTGGTTTTGCTGGATTTTTAAGTTCTGTACTACTTACAACACCAATGGTTTGCATATTGGTCATTGGTTCTTCTGTATATTCGTAGTACTCAGGTCTTTGTTTTTCCGGTAATTGACTCCAATCGTAGGAAGAAACAACGTCATAGTCTGAAGGTGTTCCATTGTCAGAAGTTTTCTTACCGCAACCAATTAAAACTGAAGAGGAAAGAGTAACAACTAGTAAAGAAATAATAGCTATGTGTTTTCTAACTTCTACCCCCTAGGCAAAATAGATTTTCTTACTTTATTATACGATAAAAATAAGATTTATGAAGGAAAACCTAGGTGTCTTTAACTAATTTTCTTTTAGGATTGAAGTAATTTTCCACCGTGTTCCAATACGCTCAAGCTTACAATTGTACTTATTCCCTTGACCTGTAGCAATAAGTATTTGAGAAGCATTATCCTGGGGAGAATCATCTTGGGTAATATCCCACTTTTGCCCCATAGGATTTTGTATGAAAGGAGTTATATCCATTTTGTGCGTACGAAGAGATTCTGCCATAAGTTGGTCAGCTTGATCAAGTTGATTGGTACTACAATAATAGATGAAATCTACCAATGTTGAATATGCCGTATTCTCGACTTCTTTTTGCTGGAGATGGTAGGAGTTGGTGGAGGAATCAAACCTCCAGGTGTCGATAAAGGTTCTGTAAAAAGAATTCATACTCTCTTTAAATATTTGATTTAGGGGATCAGGGTTATCCAATGACGTACCCATGGTAGCAAATTCATGTAAGCCAGGAGAAATGCTGATAGAGCCCTGATTGGCTTTCCATTCTTGATGATGAGGATGCCAAAGAATATCCCATTGGTTGAAGATTTTATCATATTGCATTACGAAGATCATGGGATTTTCTGTGTATAAGAAAATGTATTGGTTTTTAACAGTGTCCTTTGGGAAAATTTGATGAATTCTACTTTTTTCGTTTAGAGGCCACGATGAACCAAGAAAACTAGACAATAGCTGCATTTTACTATGAGAGCCTTTTTCCCAAATGATTGCGTGGTGCAAAAGTCCATTGTCAATGCCATTTGTAAAATAGAATTCAGGCTGAATATCGCTGAAATCAATAACCTTAAAAGGGAGTGAAGAATTATTCTGAAACGACCGAATGTGAATGTGTAATTCACAATTTTGGTTAGGATAAATACTGGTAGTAACTTTAAGTACACTATCTCCGTCAGGAAGCCTTCGGGTATGTTTTTGTAGGTAAAGATACGACAGATTCGCATGAAACTCTGTTTGGATCATTTGATACTCAAGCCTAGAAACAAAAGCATCCAAAGGAATTTTGGAAAATCTTTTTCCAGGAGATTGATACTGAAACACAGAATCAAGGTAGGTTTGAATTTGTGTGAGTAATTGATAGGTTTCTTCTACGTTGCTCAATTGTAAATATATGTCAGCCAAGCAAAGTTCTGCCTGACAGAGAAGATTTGTTTCTTCTACCGAGATCATTTTTCTTTCCTGTAGTTTTGAACGAAGCCCTTCAAATACCTTTTTTGCTAAACCTACTTCTCCAAGTTTTAATAAAATTTTACCATGCAAGTACATGTAATCATAAGACAGTGGAAAAGATGTGCTGTGTTTATTTTTCTGAATACCTATCAAACATGCTTCAAGAGCCTCCTCGTATTGTTGGGAATAGAAGAGCGAAAAACTATAATAATACCAATACATTGTCTGATTTGGATATTGTTTAACCAAGGGTTCATAGTACTGAACTATGGAGGAGAAATAGGCAGGATAGTATTCATTTAAAGGCACTGGTTCAAGGGTTGATTGTGTAATTGTTGTTACATTGGAGAATTGCAAAATATCGACAGAATAAGCATTTTCTACTTCTTTTTTCCAGATGATCATTTCAATTTTATCATTAAAGCTAGCTTGTTCTTGTAGCCCTATTAGGTTTTGGATCTCAAAATTTGAATATGCAGTGGAAAAACATTTCAAAGTTGTAAAAGAAGGAATGTCTGTGAAACAATAGATGTTGAGTCCTTTTTCAAAATTAGTACCACTACTCCATCCAATGATGATCTCAGGGACATAATCATTAGTTATATCCTGCAAGGATAAATAATCAATTCCCTGTGCAAAACTACCACATTGCCAAACGATTCTCCAGTTTTCGAAAAATTGCTTGATGATCATAACTTGAACAGAGTTCTGTTCCAAACCACTTTGTGAAAAACTAGTAGCAAAAAGGATTTCATCACGATGGTTACCATCGATATCATATCGTTGATAGAATGAGGTTTGTGTCTGATTTGGTAAAGATAGAATAGTTGCATTCAAGGGGAGTACCGATTGAATGATTTCCAAAATTGGATCTTGTACAGCTGGGCTCATAATCATTTCTGAGGGTGGGGGAAATAGTGTGCAACTAAGAAAGTGAAAATGAATCAAGATTCCTAGCAAGAGTGTGAATATTCTTTTAATGTTGATTTCTTTATGCATTCTTCGGCTCCAAAGGAAATAGTAAACATATTTTTGCTCCTTGGGGTTGAATGTTTTCAACAATCAGTCGTCCATGATGAAGCGACATGATACTGTCACAGATTGCTAAGCCCATACCAGAACCTTGTTTTTTGTTGGAACCTTGGTAAAACTTCAATTTAACAAATGGCAAGTCTTTTGATGGAAATCCTGGTCCCGAATCAGATATGCAGACATAAAGAGTATGCCCGACAATTTTTATTTGAACAGAGATTTCTGAACCATCACCAGAATATTTTACTGCATTGTCTAGGACATTATCAAATGCTCTCTTGATGTAGAATGGATCAATTGAAACGATAACTGGGTGGTTTGGTATATTCTTACGAAGCTTCATTTGGTGCTGCCTAAGAGAAGGTTGTATAAATAAAATAGAATCCTCAAGAATTTTACGGATATCGGTTTTGACGATTTTTATCTGCAGGGTTTGAGGGTTTATTTTGGAAAAATCAAGTAAGCGATTTACCATTTCTGATAAACGGTCGCATTCTTTTTCAATAATATCAATTCCTTGCTGCAGTTCTGATAGTTTTAGCTGGTCTGTTTCCTTTAATGTAATGGCCCATCCCTTGATAGAAGTGAGTGGAGTTCTTAGATCGTGAGACATGGAAGAGATAAAACTATTTTTGATTTCTTCTCGATCTTGGATTTCTTTTACCATTTGATTGAATGTTTTTCCTAACAGCCCAATTTCATCTTGGCGATTTTCTGAAATCCTTACAGTATAGTCGCCATTGCTCATTTTGCGAGAAGCATGGGTTATTCTACTGATGGGTGCAGATAAACTTTTCGATATATGTATCCCCACTACGATGCTAATAAAAATGGCTAGAAGTCCAAGGATAATCAAAAATAATGAAATTTGCTGTATGCTATAGCGCACTTTTTTTAATGAAGTAATGAATCTGGCATAACCAATAAATTCATCGTTTGTATGCAGAGGAATCGTTACTCCAAGAATGGGTTCTTTTTCTTGTAATGTTTGGCTTTGCCAAACAATGTACGGCTGAGAACGAATAGAAGAAAGGTTGTTGATCTGCAATGGAATAACATTCGGTGTGGCCAAAGTGTCTGCTAAAATATTTCCATTGGATTCAAATAACTGCACCTGAGCATTGAAGTTTGATGAAAAATTCTTCAAGATAGTTTGTCGTTGAGTGAAAATGTTTGGATTTTCTAAATATTCATGAAAAAACATCGAAGATAAAAATGCTTGGTTTTTAATAATATTGGTAACACTGTTTTTGTAGTAATAATGAATGGTTACAATAAGGGTACTTAAAAAAAATCCAATACTTAAGCATACCACAACCGTATATCCAACAATCAGTCTTGCTCGGATGCTACGAAATTGAAACTGGTACATTACCTACGCCAGCGATAACCAATGCCCCATACTGTTTCAATATAGTCCGGTTTAGCAGGGTTGTTTTCAATTTTTCCCCGTAGTCTTCTGATATACACATCAATTGTTTTTTGCTCCGTTACTACGTCATGCCATCCCCGATCCATGATTTCATCTCTTGTTATGGCAACTCCAGGGTTTTCCATGAGGAGACTCAGAAGTCGGAATTCACGTTGTGTAAGATCAAGCTGCACACCCATTTTAAATGCTTCTCTAGTTCGTAAATTTATCGAAATCCCATGGGATTGCATAAAGCCTGAATGATAACATTCACTGTTCTCAAAACGTTTCAAGATTGCATTGATACGCGCAACAAGCTCAATTGGGTTAAAAGGTTTGACGACGTAATCATCACTTCCACTTTGAAATCCATGAATTTTGTCTTGATCTTGACCTTTGGCTGTCAGCATGATAATCGGGACTTTGTCGTTTATTTTTCGAATAGCCTCACACGTTTCATATCCATTTTTGCCAGGAAGCATAACATCAAGGAGGATAAGATCGATAAACTCATTTTTCACAATATCTAGTCCCTCTTCACCAGAAGGAGCCTCAATAACTTCAAAATCATTTCTTCTTAAGTTGATGGCAATAAAAGTACGAATTGGGGCTTCATCTTCGATTACTAAAATTTTTCTTTGAATTGACATATTTTTCATCCTCTGTTACATAATTCGATTGAACTTGTTTGCTCCTTTTATTATACTACTCCAAAAAATGGATAAGAAAAATACTGCTTTTAATTTTAAAAATATTGAATTGAAACATCGAGATCGAATACTTGAAATATTGCCATTGATTCACATTCAACCAAAATGTTTACGGTATTATCATGAAGCGTTTACACATCGCTCCTTCAAAGCTGAAAATGAATGGCCTTATCAAGACAACGAACGGTTGGAATTTGTTGGAGACTCGATATTGCAAAGCAACGTATCCTTGTTTTTGGTGAATCAGTATTTTCACGCAACACAAGGAGAGTTAACAATTTTACGAGCCCTCTTTGTGAGATCAGAAACGCTTACAACAATCACCATGAAGTATCGTTTGTATCATGCTTTTCTGGTGTCAAAAGGCGAAAAAAGCATTTCGGAACAGTTTTGTAAACAACATCCAAAACTAACTCCCTATCATTCCCGATACGAACCTTATTGTGGGTTATTTGAAGCATTGGTGGCTGCTCATTATTATGATTGCGGTCCAAGTGTTGTATCCAAATGGCTTCGGGGAATTTTTCTTGAAACTATGCAAGCTCTATCAACGGAAAAATATGTGAAAGATCCAAAAACTCGACTCCAAGAGATTACGAGAAGGATTTACGGTGAAGAACCTTATTACCAAACACATCTTTCTGAAGAAAATCCAAAGAACGGTTTTTTTACAAAAGTTTTCATTAAAAAGCAATATTTGGGCTGCGCTTGTGGGAGGACAAAGAAAGAGTCCCAAAAATCTGCAGCCCAAGATATATTACAAAAACAAAAATGGACTACTTAGCTTCAATAAGTGCATCCGGACTTAGAATAAAATTCTGATTGGATGGTAACATAATAATTTTGATATCATCCGCTAGTTTTTCAATCATTGTATACTGAAGGATTTCAGGACTTAAAGATTCTGATATGAGTCGGTTTGCTTCTGCTTCGCCTTGAGCACGGGTAATCTGTTGTTCTGCCTTGTACTGCTCTTGTTTCACAATTTCTTGTTCTTCCAGCGATTTTTGAGTAGCAATCTGTTTTAATTCAATGGATTGCTCGAATTCAGCACTGAAATAAATATCTTCGAGAAGAACATCAACCACTTCAATAGAATAACTTTCTAAATCATTTTTTAATCTTTCACGTATGGAAACCCTGAGAGCCTCTCTACTGGGGGCAATATCTATAGCTTTGTATTTCACCGTTTCATCTTTCACAATTTGAGGGATTTTTGGAAATATGATGACATCAAAGTAACTAGGGCCTATGTTTCGATATAGATCCTGAATGATGGTGGGAGAAACTTTGAAATTCAGTGTTAAACTTAATGTTACATTTTGGGTTTCTAGTGAAAAGCATTCTAGGTTAGTGAAGGTATGTTTTTGAATGCGAATGTCAGCTAGCTTCATTTCATTCCAAGGGGGGATCATCTGGAGACCTTCTGGTTTTTGGTCTACAATACCTCCGAATTGGTATACAATACCTACGTTGCCGGTGGGCACAATTTTCATTGAAGACCACATTGACACAATAATGAGGACAAAAATAACAATCCATGGGGTAGACCTTTGATAGGACTGTACAACTCTACTTTTTTTATTGTACATCAAAGACCCGATGAAAACAGCGATTAAAAGAATACTAAAGCCAATAAAAGTCATATTCATTCTCCTTTATTACTGAAAATAGTGAATAATTAATTGAAATGTTTTCCACAGTCCTTCTTGATGAGTTTTTTCATACCCATGAGATGAGAATACACCTGTACCGATTAAGCCATGTTTTACAAGATATCCCGCACGAAGAGCAGTCTCTACCCTAGTTGTGTTAGGATTTTCAGTACATGGTTTGAAATGTGGTGTGTAAAACCTGAAGGGCTAGGGGTGTTGCATAATTCTTTTAGTGTTTTGGTCATCCATTGGATATATTCTTCGGATTGATTCATGTGGCCTCCTATAATTGGTATGTTTGTATCATACCAGAAAAACCAGAGAACATAAATCATAGCGCCTGTAACTTCTGCAAAAAAATTGGAATATGGTATACTGAATACCACCTTGAGCACGAAAGGCAATTACTGACTTTGTCAGAGGAAAGTCCGGGCTCCATAGAGCAGGGTGCTAACTAACGGTTAGTGGGGGTGACCCTAAGGAAAGTGCAACAGAAAATACACAGCCTGATATCA
>CAZOYI010000175.1:0-3764 GCA_964583965.1 uncultured Caldisericota bacterium | reverse complement strand
AAATGGAAACATCATTTTTTTTGTCATATCAGGTCCTCCTGTGTAATGATAGATAGAGTGTATCATATTGTGTTTACACAGTTAATCTGACAGTCTCTCTTTTTTCAAAACAAAGCACTGTCATTTGATTTTTACCAATTTTCGCATTATTGTTGCGTATTATGATCCAGAAAAAGCCATGGATGATTATCGAAAAAAACTAACCAATTTCGTCAACTGTGACTCTTCCTCCAACGTCTATTTAAAAGTTAATTTGCGATTTCAATCCTTTTCCAATTTCTATCATCGATACATCTGCATGCCTCCAGAAGAAATTCTTAATGAACATCCAGATAATTTTAGTATTACTGCTTCTGATATTCGGAACTTAGTTTTTTCAAAGGGATTTTGCTGTAAAGATGAGAATGGTTTAGAAGAAAAAACTCCCGATAAATTGTGTATTACTTTGAAAAATAACAACAAGAAAAGTTTTTACTTACAATCTTGTTTTTTCCACGAACTTTGTGATGCCCTCTGCCATATTGTACCGAATGCAAAGTACAATAGAGATAGGTTTCAATACATCCGATAATTTTTTCTTTTTTCTTTTCAACCTTTCGTTTCATGGTATATTTCGTTTCATATCATTGTAAGGAGTTTACCTATGGCAACCGATGAAAGAATAAAACATGTAACCCCTTTGTCTGGTCATAAATTGGGTTTTTTCAAGCAAAAACAATGCTATTTAACTTTCACAGATCAACGTATCATTGTTGCATATCACGATCCTCAAAAGGTACAGGAAGCGTATGAGCAGAACCTCGAAAATCACGAAGAAAAAAGTGGGAAAAAAGCAGGTTTTTTTAAAAAAATTGGTGCTAAACTGAGCGTTCATGCCAATTTTCATAAACGTTTTCTAGAAATGAACCCCGAAGATATTCTCCAAGATCATGCTGAAAATTTTGCAATCCAGCCCGATTCCATAGCAAGGTTAGTTTTAAAAAGAGGACCCGTTCACCGTGACGAAGACGGATTTGAATCAAACAGCAACGACAGTCTATCAATCATCACAAAAGATAATAAAAAATTAAACTTTACATTTGTACCTAAGCAATTTGACAGTATCAGTCATTCTCTTGATTTGATTATTCCAGAGGCTACATTTAAAAGAAACAAGGTCCTATTAAAACGATAGATTTCCTCCCATACAGATGAAAAACCCAAAAGCTCTTTACAAGCTTTTGGGTTTTTTTGTATTAGAGTTGTAAATGTTGATTCGTGTCAATATGACTCTTCTAGTACATACCGATGCTCAAAATCATAGAGAATAAATGTATCACCAGAGTTATTCCAAATCGGGGAAGAAAAACCGGCATAGATAAATTGATCGGTGTTTTCTCCACAGCCAGTGAATATCTTTATGCTTTTCCCGGATTCCAAAATAATTTCTGGAAAGGTATACTGATGAAATGATTCATCGTAGAAATAAAAATCTTGTAGATGAATAGGATCAGAAGATACATTGCCCAATACAACCCACTCTCCATTGATGTTTTGATTGTCATCTCCTTCAGCGTCATAATGGAAATCATGCACTACAATTGAGTTTTGATATGATGAAGGTTTGAATAAATGCAATCCCTGCTTTTTCGCTTCTTCCTCTGCACGTTTCAGAATTTTACGGTACTTGCCATTTGGAGAACGATAAAACTCCATTGCAAATCCAGTTTTTAAAATAGCTTCATTCACAAAAACAGGACTTTCCTGTTGGACATACACATATGCTAAACTGCGACCAAATGCATCCGTTTGTTCTTCGTCAAATTCAAGATGTATCGCTTTCCCTTGAACAAGTTTTCGATTGAATTCCAAGGCTTCTTGATAGTATTTTTGGCCCTTTTCTGGAGTGTTCAACCCAATATATCGGATATGCATCCCATCGCTTGTTACAATGGTGTCTCCGTCAATTACATTTGTTACATAACGGCTATGAGAAACACAAGAAAAAAAGGACAGACAAAGAATGAAAGCGGTGAAATAGGATACACAACGAAGAAAATACTTCATGGTTAGGATACTTGCTTGAATACAGAATTATAATACATAGGCAGATGAGAGGGAGAAGCTACCCAGGATGTGAAATTTTTTTCCATCTTTAATCCAGCAATACTATGCAGGGTAACGCCTATAATAGAGGCTTGAAAAGCGGAGTATCCTTGCGCGAGAAAACCTGCTATCGTACCTGCTAATACATCTCCAGATCCCCCTTTTGCAAGTGCAGAAGTGCTAAAAGCATTAATGTAACAAGAACCTTGTGAATCTGCAACTAGTGTGGTGGACGATTTCAAAACTACAATCGCTTTCCATTTTGATGCGTATTCAAGCGCAGTTTCAACAAGGTGATCTCGAATAGTGTCAATCGAGAGTCCTGTTAAAAAACTCATTTCACCTAGGTGTGGAGTCAAAATACGAATGTCTGCGGATTCTTGTGGAATACTCCGTATCGCCCATAGTCCATCAGCATCTACAATCATTGGATTCTGTAGGGTACGATACGCTGCGTGAGTCATATCCAGAACGTCTTCCTCCCGACCTATACCTGAACCAATACAGATAACATCATCGGGAGATAGATGATGCTGAATGTATTCTATAGAAAGAGAGGTATACTTACCATTTTTAACAGGTATTGGCATGTGTGTTGCTTCCGGAATCACACGATTCATTAAACAATCAGAATTCGTCTCTTTATACCCTGCCGTTACAAGACCTGCTCCACTATGTAATGCTCCAAGTAGTGATAAGGTAAGTGCTCCTTGATACAAAGGTGATCCACAGATAGAAATCACTCGTCCAAAAGATCCTTTATAAGAATCAGGAGTACGAGGGTGTATCAAAGAAACCAAGTCGGTTTCTTTCAACATTGTCCAGAAGGGAGTGGGTGTTTGCAAAGCTTGGTGAAGCACACCAATGTGAGTCACAATTAACGTACCAGTGTAGTGTTTACCGGGATACACCAAATGCCCTATTTTTGGTGCTTCAAATGTCACCGTATAGTTTGCATTGATTGCAGATGAAGGATCCATTCCTACCACGATTCCAGTATCAGAACAAATCCCAGATGGAATATCAATAGAAAAAACAACTTGTTTCGATGCATTCACTACATGAAGACATTCTGCAGCTTTCCCAGTAATGGGTCGTTTTAAACCAACTCCAAAGATTGCATCCACAATAACTGCATCGGGGCAATCTTTGAGATATGAAACTAGAAATTCTTGGGTAAGAGAGCTTTCACAATACGGCTCTAATATCTGGGAGTGGAACCCAGGATTTTGACAAATGGTATGTAGCGTTTGAAGGTTCTCTTTAGCAGGTCCTTTTAAATGGTTACAAGAAAATACAGGAATCGCCTGAATTCTCCACCCGCTGGCAATAAGAAACCGGGCAACAACGGTTCCATCACCACCGTTGTTACCCGGTCCAATTAAAATCAAAGCATGTCGGACATGCTTGTCCGAATACTTCATAATCTGGTCGGCAACATTCTTCCCCGCAACTTCCATCAGCTGCTTGGGAGACACATGGAATACTTCTTCCATCATTTTATCAGTTGCATATGTGTCCTGACCAGTATGAACGTACATTTTAACTCATAAGTAATGCCATAATTGCCTTTTGAGCATGTAATCGATTTTCTGCTTCGTCGAACACAGCAGCTTTTGGTCCATCCATCACGGAATCAGTAATCTCATCACCGCGATGTGCTGGAAGGCAATGTAGCA
>CAZOYI010000174.1:0-2527 GCA_964583965.1 uncultured Caldisericota bacterium | reverse complement strand
GGATTTTATGCCACAGGAGAAGATGGTCAAGTTTATAATTTGAAAGCCAATCCTGTGGATTTGACATACAATATGTGGTTTTGGTCAAATTCATTGGATAAAGTGATGCAATGTGTAGAGAAATATATTCAATGGCAACACGACGATCCTAAAGTTGTGTTGAGTTTCAACGGTTTATGGGAAATGAATCCTGATTTGGAATTCGCTTACGCAGTAGATGAATCATACATAGAAGATGTGTTTAATTTGGGGAAAATCTTCTGTTATCGTATGGACGTGGGCGTGCAAGCTTGGCTTATCCAATCAAGCGATCCAACGTCCAATATCATATCTAAGATTCGTTTGACTACATACGATAAAGATGATTTGGAGAGTTTTGCTGATATAGTTGTGGACGGTTCCAGTCAAGATACAGAATTGGCTGATGCTTTACGAATGTTTAGGGCCAATTTATATGGTATTGTGGAAGTAGACTCTGAAGCTCAGACATTTTCAGTGTATGAAGATCAAACAGGTGATTTTGTTGCAAACAAACAGTTTATTGTGGAGAATTCTACAGAAAATAACGAAATGTATACCGTGGTGTCTTCATCATATGATGCTGTAACTAATTTAACTGTAGTACTTGTTTCAGAAGAAATAGCAGGGGACACTGCAAACGGAAACATTTATCTGAGGGAGGAATAACAGAATGTGGAGCGATTAGCATTTATCTATAAGTGGCTTGAAATTTTTATAGAAATCTACGATCAAAGGGGGACTTAATGTGAAAGGACATTCATACGATCCTTGTGGTTGTTCTAAATGTGGGAGAGTTCATATACCTCCGTTTCGAGGGAAAACACATTCAAAAGAAGTTCGAGATTTGATTGGTAAAAAAGTTGGTTTGGTGTTAATAGGAAAACCAAAGCCAGAAGGTTTTGGAGAACGAGTAAGTAATTCTTTGAAAGGTAAAGAGAAAACTTTAGAACATCGAAAGAAACTGTCTTTGTGGCAAAAAGGAAAATCTCTTCAAGAAAAAGGACACAAAGAAGATTGTATATGTTGTATTTGCAAAGCTAAACGTGGAGAAACTTGTGGGGAGAAAAATTCATTTTTTGGACATTCTCATAGTGAGGATTCAAAAACCCTTCAAAGTGCCGCAACAGCCGATCGTCTCAGTTCGGGATACGGAAAGGTTTTAGGTAGATTTTTCTCAAAGAAGATGAAAAGGGATTTTATTTATAGATCTTCTTGGGAACAATTATATCTTCAACAATTAGAGGAAAATGAGTTTGTAAAATCCTACAAATACGAACCATTCAGAATTTCTTATTTGAATGAATCAGGTGGAAAGCGGTACACTGTTCCTGATTTTTTAGTTACATTTTCTTCTGGACACATTGCAGTTGTGGAAATTCGTCCATCTTATAGGTTGGAGTTTGAAGAAACAATTTGTAAAATGGACGCCACATATGATTTTTGTGTGGAAAAAGGATTTTCTTATATTTGGGTTACTCAATTAGAGGGAAAAGTAAACAAATCACAACATTATATGAAAGTAAAGGAATAAGCTTATGTGTGCAGTTATGCTCAGTCCTGGCGTGTACGTTGTTGAGACAGATATTAGTGATATCGTCCCCACTATCGCTTCAGCTTCTGCCGCAATTGTTGGATACTCAGCAAAAGGGAGTACAGACGCAATTTCACTGATTACCAGCAACCAGCAATTTATTAATGAATATGGAGAACCTGATCCTAGCTCGGGACACTATTTCCATTATGCTGCTTTAGCGTACCTGGCTCGAGGAAATACTCTGTATTGTTTGCGAGTGGAAAATGGAGCCTTATATGGTGGTGTGGACATTATGGCTACCACATCAGCTGAGAGTAACGCTGCATTCGCCACAGGCAAGTCCAGCACTACGTTCGCAGTAGCTTCTGGGTTGGAAGATGATGTGTTGTTCCAAGTGATGGGTGCAAATCCTGGAGTTTGGAATGATAAAATTGGGGTGACAATTGAGGACGTTGTGGACGGTGGAGATGAAGTTCCCACGGATCAGTACACTTTTGATATAGTAGTTTATTATCAAGACGATGATGGGAACTACAATGAAGTTGAACGTTGGACTGTTTCTCGCAAAGAGAAGGTGGATGGGTTTGGAAAATCACTGTATCTGGAAGAGAAGATTAACAACGTAAGTAAATATATTGTTGTGGCAGACAATACTGACATAGCAGACACAGTACTGCCTACAGAACAAAGTACAAGGTTGGATTTAGATTCAGGTTCTGATGGAAGTGCCATCACTGATGCAGATTTGGTAAATGGTTGGGATGAGTTTGCAAATCCTGATGATATTGACATTCGCATTTTGATTAATGGTGGAGAAACTTCAGTTAATGTACAAACGAAGATGAAAGCTGTGGCAGAAGCAAGAGCAGATTGTTTTGCGGTTTTGGATGTGCCTTGGTCTTCAGTGCAGTCTGTCACAGACACAGTCACTTTCCGTACGACTACACAGAATTTTAATTCTTCATATTGTGC
>CAZOYI010000173.1:0-1651 GCA_964583965.1 uncultured Caldisericota bacterium | reverse complement strand
ATGAATCTTCCGAATGTACTTGCTCGTTTGCCGTCGCTTTTTAGTGTGGGAATTGTAATACTGCGTAACTTCATAGAGATACGCTTTGTCTTTCACCTTTTTCACCCGCAAGAACGGTTCGTATTCTTTTACATTCTCGTCCAATTCAATTTGTTTTGATGTTTGTGTTTTCATTATGCCCATATTATGGGTATAATTGTTCCACTGTCAAATTTTTTCTATAGATTAAATGTATTGATTAAGAGAAGTTTTGTGAAATTTATGCTTATTTATAAAATGTAATGTAGGACTCACCTCTTCTATCGTTGAAAACGTAAAGTGACGCAAAACAAGTATATCATTTGCAGCTGATTATTTCTAATTGCTGAAGAAGTTCAAAAGGCAGCAATGTAGTATATACTTATGGTATCGAAAACAAAAGGAGACTTTTATGAAAGATATTGATGTCACCATCACAGAATTGACACCTATGAGAGTAATTAGTTTTTTGGGTTTTAGTGAAAATCCCGAATCCCTTGCATGGAATAAGGTAGCAAGTTTTCTGGAAGAAAACAATTGCACAGACGAAAACCAACCAATGCGGATTTTTGGATTTAACAATCCATGTCCTTCTGAAGGCAGTACAAAGTATGGATACGAATTCTGGGTAACAAATATAAATCATGTAGAGATGGTAAAACGTACTCAGGACTTCACCGTGAAAGACTATACCGGAGGACTCTACGCTACAACTCCAATCAAGGTAAGTTGTGGCGAAGAAATACCGGAGTGGTGGCAATCACTGAATGTTTGGTGTGAAACTTCCCCATTTACTATCTCCGATCACCAATGGTTGGAAGAACACACCACAAAAGGCCACCCAATTTCATTATGGCTCCCTATAAAGAAAAAATAATACTTTGTTATAAGGGGTTTCTGAGAAAAGATAACGAATGTATATCTCAATGATGGAACAGGAGTACTAAGTTTGGAGGTTTCAATATGGGTTGTCAGTATTCGGTAAAGTGCAATTGTTGTGATCATGAATTCGAGGTGATGGAAGGAGGAGGATTCTTCTTCCATCTGCTTCATTGCAACCACTGTGGTAAAGAGAAAAAGATGTCTCTTGAAGAAAGTGAAAAGTTCTTACCCCCCTGCACCTGCGGAGGTACATTTACATTTGATGCATCACCTCGATGTCCACAATGTGGGTCAACAGACTTTCGGAAAATCAGTGGGATGTATACTCTCTACGACTAGAATAGAATCCGGTGAACTGGAGATAAAGTGGTTAGTTCCGTTTTGGAACATACCACTCAACATGGAGCTATTGAGGGTAAAACGCAGACCCGCTCAGTCAGGTTTTACAATGTGGAGAAAAAACAAGTTCATAAGAAGTAAAAAAACTGATTAGGAAAAGTAGGTTGGCTTAGACTATTAACAAGCATTTGACTTAATGATTTGTTTTCAATATATTTACACAATGAATAAGAGTGGGGATAATCTATCTATGATAATAGATAACACGATTTGATAAAGGTATTGAATCATATGCCAACAGTATACGGCTAAATATGGACAAACAAGATTGACTCACAGATTACAAGCAGGAGCTATTATGACACAAGAAGATCTACAGCAGTTGTTAGCTCAACTCATTAAACAGTGGGAA
>CAZOYI010000172.1:0-2668 GCA_964583965.1 uncultured Caldisericota bacterium | reverse complement strand
GCATCGGATTGTTTTTTACTGGTAATAGTAGCTTTCTGGTCAATGTTGAAAAGAATGGATTTGGATGGAATATCGGTGATTTTATCGATTTTTCCCGATAAGAATTGATCCTTTGTTTTGGTTTTGAAATACTCTACCATTTTTGTACCGTCAATGGTTTTATTTTCCAGTAGCATCGAAAGCATTTTTAAGAGGTGGGATTTTCCCGACCCAAAGAAACCGGAAATCCAGGATCCATTTCCGCTTTGTGGCTCGGTGTATTCCTCTAAGAATGCTTCAAGCTTTCGGGCAATTTCCTCGGTGAGTACATATTCTTCTACTTCCTGTTTGATATGTTCATTGGCATCTGCCTTAATGACTCCTTCTATGGAGCGGTCAATGGGTTTTACAAATAAATCTTTAATTTGCATTACGGTCTCCTTTTATTTCTATACCTCGAAATGAAATATATTGAACGCACGGTAATAATTATCTCCTGCATGGATGTTGAACAGATCCAGGGATGTGTTGCCCGAGGCACCGCTAGTATAGGTGCCGGGGAAAAATAAAACAGTGGGTTTCTTACAGGTTTTGCTTTGCAAATTGCTAATGATGCTATGGGAACGCAGGTAAGGGTACACTTGCCCTACACCCGAGAGAAAAAAGACATCATGGAGGGAGGCGTCGGTTTGTTCTTGTATGGCAGGGATGACGTGTCGCTCGGGATTTAAAAGACTTTGAATGATTTCCAGGAAATCTTCTTTGGTTTCTTTTTGCTCTCGCTTGATTAGTTTGTCCCATACTCCTCGATTTTTCAAAAGGTCTACGCAAAGCTTGTACAATTCAATGTGGTAGCAGCGAATGTTCATGGTGGATAGGTCTTTAATCAGTAGTTGAATAGAATCTTGCACATCCCATTCCCACTGGGGTGGGTAGGGGGCAATAAAAAAGGGAAGCTCGTTGCCCAAGCCTTCCATTTTTAAAAATCGATCGCTTTGGAGAACCTTTTTTAGTGTAGTGTGCCAATCAGAGATGTTTTTCATGTGGTTCCTTTTCTGCTCGATTGAAGGACTAAGCGCGGATTTGCAAGGGGAAAGTATAAAAGCTCTTCGGGGTTGTTGTGTTGGATCCATGTCGACAGGGCAGGGGAGAGGTCGATGTAGTGGAGTTGGTTTTTTTGATCAAGGATGCCGAGTTGCCGGAGCATGGTGAAGGTTCGGTTTTTAATGGTTTGTTTGCTTGCTTCGGCGAGGGTTTTAAGTTTGGGGAATTGGTGGCTTTTGTTTTCAAAGAATACCCAGAACTTGGCTGGAGTAAGGTGAAATTCTTTGGTGTGAAGCATGTCTTGCAAGACTTCAATGCAGAAATCTTTTAATATGGGGTGGAAGCGGCAGCAGGCAAGCCAGAGAATTTGTTTTTGTTGGGGGACGCTGCCTTGGAAATAGAGATCAATTTCTTGGGGGTAGAGTGTTTGCAGCCGATTGCGAATCAGATTGTACTGCGTGGTTAAAGAATTTTTGGATTTCTTGTGCAAAAGGTTGTTATCGATCACTTCTTGGCGCGTTTTGGCCCAGTCTTTGGTTTCCAGATATGTTTGCAGGACAATGGTGGATTCAATGTGCAGAAGAGCTCCTCTTACCAGGGTTAAATCGTATTTTTTATAGAATGGAGTCATATGGGCTACTAGCCAAGAACCTTGTAAATTCGCATGTTTACCCATGCAGAAAACTTTACTTGTTTATTATCAATTTCTTTGCATACCTTACAACTACGTACTTTCAATTGATCCCCCAAACGGCGTTTATTCTTTTCACATATACTTTTTTACTTGTACTATTCTACGATAACAGCATGCTTCTGTAAATTGAAGTGCAATACCACGTCCCATAATTCCTACACAATTAACTGTGTTAACAAGTGCTTCAGTATCTTCTAATAGTAAGTTTCCAGTTTTGTATGTAATCATATTTTATCCTTATACTTTTCATACAATACAATTCTAGGACATCAAAGGTGGTTTTTAAATTTTATTTTTCGATATTCTCTAATAGCATTGATATCTCTTCTGGTGTAGGAAGTTCACCCTTTAGAGCCTTTGGCAATGTTTTGGTTATTTTGTAGGTAGCTACACCAATTGGCTTATGGGCATTGTGCAAAGCATACTCAACAATTGTCCGCTTTTTTTCTTTGCATAAAATAATGCCAATTGATGGATTTTCCTCTTCCATACGTACTTGTCGATCAAGTGTGGTTAGATAAAACTGCATTTTGCCAATATATTCAGGTTGAAACTTGCCAACTTTGAGATCAATGGCCACCAAGGCATTTAAACGTCGGTGAAAGAGAAGTAGATCTATAAAAAACTCATCTCCCTCCACTTCCAGTCGATATTGACTACCAATGAAAGCAAACACCCCGCCCATTTCACGTAGAAAATCCTCTACCCTTGCAATTAATGCCTTTTCAAGTTCGCGTTCGTTATGTTTTTCCCCGAGTTCTAGAAAATCAAAAGTGTATTCGTCCTTTATTGCCAGCTTTGCCTGTGCGTTAAGTTCAGGTGTTAATGCTTTATCGAAATTGGTTTGCCCAAGCAGTGATTTTTCATAGCTCTGATTTTCAATCTGGTGAATGAGCACATTTTTGGACCATCCGAATTTACGCGTCATACGAATATAGAATTCTCGTTCCA
>CAZOYI010000171.1:0-10896 GCA_964583965.1 uncultured Caldisericota bacterium | reverse complement strand
ATTTTTAAAGTTTTTTGATAACCATAAGCTGGATCATCATCACATAGATCATTGTAGTTAGTTAAATCAAAACTACCGCCTTGAAGTTTTTCTTGTAGTCTACTTGTTACATTAACCCATTTATTGTCAGTACCATATTCTGCATATTCAAAAGAACAAACATTGATGGATTGAAAAGAGTTTTCGTCAGTTTTTGCCCATTTATCAATTCTATCGGAACTTGGTCTCCAATTTTCTAAGGGATAAGCCCAACCTGAATATAATCTACGATGGCTGGTTGACGCAGTGTACAAGTTTACCTCATGAACATTGCCAATGGTATCAATGATTTTACCATCACCTAAATACAATACTACATGACCATACTTATGCATGTTCCTGAAGAAAAGCATTGCCCCTAAAGGTGCATTTTTCCATCCATCGTACTCTTGATTAAACAACTCATTCTTGGATCGCAAAGCATTTTCACAAGCCACAGCTGATTCATATATAGCCTTACCTTTATTTTCAGAACTAGCGAACTTATCTGGTAAGCGGTAGCAAGCAGCTACATGTCTTAAACACCAACCGTTATAGTCAGTCCGGTCATAAGTAGCTTTTCCCCAACTGATTGCCGCTTGAGCCCACTTGTCAAAATTATCTGGTTTTTCTGGATTAGCATAGGTTTTGAACATAGGTGCAACTGATAATGCAATCAACAAACATACTAACCCACTTACAATCTTTTTTAACATTTTTTCACCTACTTACTTCGTTGTTTAAAAATAAACACCCGTTTCGTAAAGGTTCATTATTTTAGGAAAACAAAGGTAACCTTTTTCTGTTGTGCATCCCACAGAATATCTTTCGCAAGGAGTGCTTCACCAATAAAACGCATGGGAATCATAGTTCTTTCATTAGAGATATACGGAACGACAGTTTTGTCATTTGGATCAATTGGTTTTTGGGTTCCATTGATATATCCATAGGGTTTGTTAATCCAGATTTCAATAGTTTGTGTACAGCGTAAACTGTTTATCCTATAGGTTATTGTTACTTTCTTGTCACGGGCATTAAATGTAATTTCAGCTCCCAATGAATCACTCAAAATACGCATGGGTACAAATGTGCGTCCTTTGGTTATTTCAGGAGCCTGATCCATGGTAACCTGTTGGCTCTTCGCATTTTCGTGTGGGTAAACCTTATAATTGATTAACATAATAATATAATATTATACCCGTTCAAGAATTTTGCAATATTTTTGGGTTAGGGGAGTGCGGATAAATAGTTGGACACTAATGCTACTCATAAAGGAGAGAAGCCAGTGTTTACAAAGCAACAGAAAGAAAACGCCCTTCGTTTGTATGATTAACTTGGATCCATCATAGCTGTAATCCAACAACTCAAGTATCCACCCAGATAAACAATGTATATGTGGATCAAAACCGACACAAAACACCCAAGAAAAAAGCACCTCGAACAAAACGAAACAATTCCCCTATGCATCCTCTTCATCCTTCCTCTGAAGTGGAAATGAATGCACTTCATCGTTGTTTTACACTTGGAGACAACGTACAGCTGGTGGTAGAAGAAATCGGAAACTCCAGAGCAAGTATTTATGCATGGAGAAAAAATCCTACCAGAAACACTTGGTAAAACTGAACAGCATAAAGTTCTCCTTAATCAGAAGTCACAAACTACTCTGTTTATAAGTTTTTTTAGAAGTCGTCAGCTCGTTTGTAAAAGTAGTTTGACTATGCCCGGGAGAACTTCATTCCCAATGAGCAATTGGGGTAGATTCAACCGAAAAAGCAATAACGGTTGAGTTGATTTTTTTTGGGTGGTGTGGTATTCTGTTTGTGAATTTATTGACAGGAGTGTTGAATCGTGCGAATAAACTAAAATTACTCAGTTGTAGGCCCGTAGTAACTTGTTAGAGGAGTAATTTTATGTTGCGCGTTCAATCGTTATCTTTTTCCTATTCCAATTTGTTGTTCCACGATGTTTCGTTTCATGTTTCTAAAGGAGAGATGCTTGCCATCATTGGTTTGAATGGCTGCGGGAAAAGCACTCTTTTATCCTGCCTGATGGGCGAAAAGAAACCCAGCGAAGGTTCTATCATTTCAGATTTCTCCCATGGTTTTGGTGCAATCCCGCAAGAAAGCCTTGTTTTCCATGGCACTACCTGGGACTTTATCATGGCAGGATCTCCCACGCTTTTCTCCCTGTACGAAAATATGCGTTCCAACCCCGAGGATCCCTCGTATATTTGGCAATATGAGGAAAAAGGAGGCTTTTTGTGGGAACAAAAGCTATACAAAGAACTATCCATATTTGGCTTTGAAGACTCTATATTGCAACGCGATTATCAAGTGTTATCGGGGGGCGAGAAAAAATTCTTACAACTGATTCAATTGTTCTTGTCAGACAAATCATGTTTTTTCCTTGATGAACCCACCAACGACCTGGATATCCATAAAAGAATGCGCCTTGCTTCCATTTTGCAAAGCAAGAAAAAAGAAGGCAAAGCATTTGTTATGATCAGTCACGACAGAGATTTATTAAACCATTGTGCGGATGCGATCTACTATATGCGTTTCCAATCTGGTGCCATGTATACGGGTACTTACGATGATTTTCGAAAACGCCTTGACGAAGAACAAAAAAGGCAAGAACAAACAGCAGAAATTATTGATAGAAAAATCCATCAGCTGCAAAGAGAAGTCGTTTTAAAAGCAGGATGGGCAAACAAAGGATATGCCAACAATGTAAAAAACCGCGAGAAACATGGCAAAAAAGGTCGTCCCAAAGACTTCCGGGTTGGTAAAATGGAAAAACAATATGTCATTGCAAAGCATAAGAAAGAAGAACAAATTCAGAAATATCAGGAAGAAAAACCTCGTATCGAAGAAACAGGAACTCTATCAATTCCACCCTATACGGTTGCCAATCGTTTATTGGTGAAAGCAGAGAATGTCTCTTTTGGATATGATACAGCACCCATACTCCATTCATTTTCCTTTGAAATCACAACGCAAAATAGAATGGTGATTGTAGGGGAAAATGGATGTGGGAAATCCACTTTAATGAAGCTCTGCAATGGAGATCTAGTGCCTGAAAAAGGAAAACTCTATCGGAATGAAAATATCTCCACCTTCTATATCCCTCAGGACATTCGGCAGCTGTACCAAGGCGGATGTTTATTGGATCATTTCTCGGAGGTGGATGCTCCCATGGAAATGATTCGTAGCTTTCTAGCATCCAACGGGCTTCGCGGGGATATCGTAATGCAACCGGTTGATCTTTTAAGTCCAGGACAACTCTTGCGAGCAACTTGTAGCAAAATTGTACTGCAAAAAGTAGAGTTTTTATTCTTGGACGAACCCACCAATCATTTGGATATTCCATCGATTGAGGAACTGGAAAATGCACTTAGACAGTTTCCTGGTGGATTTTTGTGCAGCAGCCATGACCAGCAGTTTATTCGTAATATTTCGAAAGAAGTATTCCAGTTGCACTCTACTCATTTGGAATACATCTCTAACTAAATTATTGGTGTAGCGAACATATGGAATATTTTGTAACGAATCATCATGAAACAAAAGAAAATCTTCTTCACGATATTGAGAGCAACTTCTTGTAGCTATGATCAATACCAATTGCACCTAATGGAGCAGTAACAAAAATGGCCACGACTGCTACTCCCAGTATCAGGGAGCCGGATGACAAGCCCATTGCCAAAGGGTAGGCTCCTATAGCAGCTTGAACTGTAGCTTTGGGGAGGTAGGCGATAGAACAAAACAATTTCTCTTTCCAAGTATACGTTGTTTTTGTTAACGAAAGGTGCACTCCCAGCGTTCGAAATACCAAAGATAGTAGCACCAATGCAACAGCGACAATACCAATTGTAGACACAACGGTGATATCTACGGCAGCGCCCACAAGGACAAACAGAATCATTTCTGCAGCCACCCAGATTTTAGAAAACTTCCCTTTCAATCTTTTGGCAACGACTTCATTCTGTTTTAGAATCGTACAGCCCAAAGCCATGACAGCAATTAAACCTGATACAGGAAAAAAGGATTTTAAAACAATCTCAAGAGTAACAAAAATAAAAGACACACCGAAAATCAAAAGTACTTTGACTGTGTCTCGCATATGGATTCGCTTGAACAAAACAACCATCCCCCATCCCCCTAAAATGCCCATGATAACACCTGCAATAATGGAAATGGGAACAGTGCACAAAGAAAGAATATGGAACGTTTCTCCCTGTGACATTCCCATAAAAGCCATAAACAACACAATGACAAATATATCATCTACAGAAGCTCCAGCCATGATTAACTGAGGTATCTTTTTCTCTTTTCCATATCCCGTTTCCATCAGATGGAGCATTCGGGGTACGACCACTGCAGGGGAAACTGCTGCCAAAACACATCCCATGATAGCTGCATCCAATCTTGAAATAGAAAAGAGCAGAGGAGCAACAAGAGTAACAAAAGTGATTTCAAAAAGAGCTGGAATACAGCACATCAAAATAGCGGGGGTTCCCACATGTTTTAAGTCGCGCAAATCTAACGATAAACCAGCACGTAAAAGAATAACGATAAGTGCTATTTCACGTAGATCAGGGGATATGAGAAGAAGCTCTGGGGACAATACCCCAAACACATAAGGTCCGAGTAAGCATCCGGTAATAATCATCGCTAGAATACCAGGAAGATGAAGGTGTTGGAACAACCATTGAAGAAAAAATCCTACCAGAAACACCATAGAAAAACTAAACAGCATAAAGTTCTCCTTAATCAGAAGTCACAAACTACTCTGTTTATGAGTATCTTTAGAAGTCATCAGCTCTTTTGTAAAAGCAGTTTGGCTGTGCCCGGGAGAACTTCATTCCCAAAAAACTATTCTACTACATTTAATAGAGATCGCAATAGAACTCAATGAGATGATTATTTTCGTTAAAAACAAAAAAAATGTGCCAGAAATAACTTCTGGCACATTTTATTGGAGGAATACGTGTAAAGCGTATTTCTTATTTATTGATGCAGTGTTTTTACTGCCATTTCTGCTGCCTTAATAATTGGATACGCAGTTGGAGGAGCTGTTAACAAGGGGTGAGTACCAATTTGTACAGTAATCATATCGTATACGGTCATATTGTTTTGTATTGCTAATCCAATAATATTAACAAGTTCTCCTGTGCTAGGTCCACCAGCCACAGACCCGCCTAATATCAAGCCTGAACCCCTTGCTACCACTATTTCAACACTGACCTTGTGTGTACCTGGTAGTGTTCCGGGGTGTTTATCTACTCCTTCGAATTGAGTACAAAAAGAAGGTAGTTGCTGTTTTACAGCTTGAGGACAAGTTAATCCGGCATGACCGAAACCTTGTTCCCCAAGGGCAGTAAAGAAAATAGACAAAGTCCCTTTGAAATTTTTTGTCGTATACAGAGAAAACAAATTCATTCCCACTGTGCGTGCTTCTGCACAGGCAGTAGATGCTAGCATGGTTGGAGTAATACGACGAGTAAAGAAATCTCTTTTTTGTGCACAATCGCCAACGGCAAAAACATCGTAGTTATCTGTCCTCATGTATTCGTCTACATCAATTTGGCCAAATCGATTTACAGCAAGACCAGCTGCTTTTGCCAATTGTGTATTTGGCTCATATCCCATAGAAAGAATGACTGCATCAGCTTCTATAGTTTCACCATTTTCCAAAGCAACACCTGTTACTTTGTCGGTACCATTGATTGCTTTTAATCCCTGACTCGTCTTTACAGTAACTCCCCTAGACTGAAGTACATTTTGTACATTTTCGCCCATTTTTTCATCAAACACAAGTCCAAGAATATGAGGGAGCATTTCTATCAAAGTTACTTTTTTCCCCGCCTTGTTCAGTTCATCTGAAACTTCAACTCCAATAAAACCCCCGCCGACAACAACAACATTTTTTTTATCCTTTAATTGACTGGAGATAGAATCCAGATATTCTTTGTCTTTTGGAATCACAAAGACGTTTTCAAGATCTTTTCCCTCTAACCACTGAGGTACTTTTGGTATAGAACCTGTAGCAAAAACAATTTTGTCAAAAGAGATTTCTTCACCATTTTTGGTGTTACAGATTTTTGTTTCGAGATTTACGGATGTAGCCGTATCCACCAGAACATTTACACCCATTTCTCGTAACTTTCCTTCTGGCATCAGGTTCTTTTCAGAGCTTTCAAGTGATCCAAAAATGTAGGGAATCCCACATGGTACTATGGTCTTTTTTTCTTTGCGAATCAAAGTTACACTTTTGTCAGGGTAATTGCTTCGGGATGTCGTCGCTGTTACAAAACCGGCAGCACTACCACCAATGATTAAAACATCTGTTTTGGTCATTATTAACTCCTATCTTCATTTTTAACAACATCATTTGTTTATTGGCATTTGCCAACTACGAGTATTGTACTACCAATCGTAGTAGAATTCCAATAAAAACATTGAATTTGAAATGAATCAACGAAAATAGTCTTTGAAACTGATACACATGATAACAAGAAAAAGAAATGTAGAGCTATCTCTCAAATCTAATCACTTGATGGAAAATATGGATTTTTTATTCGTATTCTTTTGGTACAGCACAAATAAAAATAAAATCTTGATCGAGTGAGGGATTTTTAAATTGGTGCATTTCATTTGGTTCTACATAGGCAAAATCACCTTTTTTAACCAAAGTTTCTTGCGTATCAGAGACCATGACTCCTTGCCCCTCAATGATATAATTCAAATGTTCAAAAGGATGTTTATGAAGAGGAGTATATCCACCAGGTTCAATAGTAAACACTCGAAAAGAAAAGTTAGGTACACCATTCATTTTCGAAAGAGGTGTTTGCTTGTACACACCTTTTATTCCATCCATCTGCGGGACAGATTTTTCTGTATCACACAAACGAACAATATACATGATCTCCACCTCTGTGTATAGAATTTAGTATAGAGAAAGTGTTAAGTATTCAATTAGAAACACAAATTCTGCTGTCAGTGCATGCATTTCTCTGTTTAGTAATTCGAATACAAAGCCTATAAAAGGTATAACTTTGTTTTCATGCGGAGAGGGGGGGATTCGAACCCCCGTTAGAGAAACCCTAAACCTATTTTCGAGACAGGCGCTTTCAACCGCTCAGCCACCTCTCCATAAAGAAAACTGATACAAATTATAACAAGAAAGAAGGAATTTAGAACTGCTGTTCAAATCCACTCTTTATAGAGAGGTGACCAAGTTGATGAAGATTAGTAATTGACTACGTTGGTGGCTTCTAAAACTTCTTGCACCACTCTTCCAGCCTTTACAGGAGTGGCATGCTCAACCAACATATCCTTAGTAATTTGTCTCTCTTCGATACAAGGCTGGCAAACTAGAATGATACCGCCAAATTCAACAAAACTGTGAATCAAATCCTTTAAGGGATCAAAGCCAGCACAAAAAACATGTTCATAACAACCTTTTTTACTCAAAAGAACACCTGTACCCTGTAAAATCACAGTTACTGCTACATCCATTGCTAATGCTGCGTTTCCACAAATGAAAGGCAAGGATGCTTTTTCGGGATCATCTGGTCCGTGGGTAGCAAAAATTACAATTTTCTCAGTTTTTTCTTCAGCCATGGTTTCACCTCTTTTGGTTATTTTCCCTGTTTCTTTAAAAGAAAATCAGAGAATGATCAAGTGGATTACACACATTCAGGACAGAAGGCTTGTGCAAGGTACTCCGAAATATCATGAACAGAATGAGTTTTCGGAACAACTCTTTGCAGATTAGCCATACAAATCGGACACAACGTAATAATATGGGGAGCACAATCGATTAACTGTTCCATTCGCTTGTTCGCAACCTGAGTAGATTTTTTTGGAAACAAAGACTCCAAAGGGCCGCCGCAGCAATTTGTCAATGCACCGGAGAGCTCTGCTTCTTGTAGATGAACTCCAGTTTTTTGTAATAATTCTCGTGGTTGTTGAAGAATATTTTCAGATCGGGCATACAGACAAGGATCATGGATGGTCACTTCATCATCTAGAAATTGTTGTACTTCCATTGGATTCTCTGCCAATATTTCTAAGTAGTTTTTTACTTCGATATCAAAATCAGGAATGTATCGAGGGTATACACTTCGTACAATGTTGGTTGTGTGGGGGTCAATGGTAATTAATGTTTTCACATGATAGTCTTTCCATGTTTTGTATAAAACCTGCACATGCTTCTGAAATGCTTCATCCAATCCTTCATCATACGCTAATGCTCCAGAATAATAATCATGGTCATACAGATAGCCAAATTCAATTCCTGCTTTTTGGAGAAGCAATGCGGCATTTCGTATCGGTTGATTGTATGCGATTTTTACTGATTGACTCGGAAATGCCATAAAAGCAGTGAGGTTAATGATTTTATTAAAAAACCGACCTATTCCAAAAAAATGAGTAATCCAGGAGTCCTCAAATTTTCCCAATTGATGACTCATAGAATTTATATAGGGGAGAAGTTGATACATTTGTCCAGTGTACAGAATTGTGGTTCCCCTTGGAGGAATAGAAAGACCTTTTGTCCACGAAACAACATTCTTTTTTGACAATGGCAAAATACTTTTTCTTTTTTGGATATTATCAGCGAAAATTCCTAACGTATTCCCTATAGGTACAGGCATAGCTAACTCCTTGATAAACCATATACATCACGGTTGATATAGGTTCGTAGAGATCGGACATTTTCAGCGATATGCACACCAGCAGGACAGTTCTCTTCGCACATTTTGCAAAGAAGACAAGAGTAGATTGTGGGTATGTTTTCCAATACTTTTTCTTTTGCCCCTATAAGAACATAGCGAAACAACTGCCTAGGAAGCAAATTGACTTCCATTGGACAAATAGCAGTACATGTTCCGCAATTAACACAAGCATTGGCGTTGAAATGATCATCCAATTTCATATCTGTTAAAAATTGGCAGTTTACTTGTAATGTATTATTTGTCTGTGAGTTTGTACTGGTAGTAATCATCAATTCTTCCTTTCGGCATACTTGTTACAGAACCATATCGTATCATTGCCATAATCCAAACCAAAACTTCATGAGAAGGCATATGTAAGTTTTGGGCAATCTCGGGAATTGTGAGAGGGTTATCACAAAGAAGTGATTGGATAGTACTATGCATATGCATCTCATCTCTCATCACTTCTGCGGAATTACGAAGTCTTTTTTTCTTCATGATTATCCCCTTCTAAATGCTGTACATCTCTTGCTAAGGACTCAATCATTGACATCATTTGGGTGTTGGTATATCCTTCAATAGAGATCGCTTGTTTTGGACAGGCAGGAACACAAACTCCACCACCCTTACACAATACCACTTCAACTTCAGCAATCATTTTCCCATTGTACGATGTTTGTCGGATTGCACTGTATGGGCATGCATTCAAACATTCTTCACACCAGCGGCATAAATCCGGATCTACAGTTGCAACAAAAGGTTCTAAATTCACATATCCTTTTAATAAAAGGGCTGCTGATTTCGCTACCGCAGCCATTGAGCTAGCAGTACTTTCAGAAGCATTTTTGGGTCCTTGACACGATCCTGCGATAAAAACTCCGTCTACGACAGTTTCTACAGGCCTCAACTTAGGATGGATTTCATTGAAGAATCCCTCTTGTCCCACTGGTATTTTCAAAACATTCACTAATTCATGATTATCGCGAGGTATCATGCCTGTAACTAAAACAACCAAATCACAGTTCATGGAAATATTTTTGCCTCCCGTCAGGGAATCTGATACAGTAATTTGAAGAGAATCCTTTTGGATACTCACAACAGGTGGTTTATCCTCTTCATATCGAAAATAGATAGAACCTTCTTCCAACGATTTTTCATACAGAAGTTCATATTTACCATAGGTTCGGATATCTCGAAAAAGATGGAATTGAGAAATGGTTGGATCCATCGAATGGACAACACTTGAAGTATGAATAGTAGCATTACAGCAGTATCGAGAACAATACTGATGAGGAGATTCTGCATCTGAATTGTTTTGCCTTGAACCAACACAATAGATGTACCCAATGGATTGGATTCGCCTTCCTTGAATCACAAGTTCATCCGATTCTTTGGTTTCTGCAAGCAGTTCCTCAAATTCTGGCAATGTAACAACGCCAGGCAATCCGAATCCAAACTCATCTTTTGTTGGAGTATAGGTATCAAATCCTGTAGCAACAACAATACAACCAACTTTTATAGAAATAGTATCCGTTCCCTTTACCCGTATTTTTACATCAAAGTCACCAATATGTCCTTTTTTAGCAAGCAACTCTGCATCATTAAACAGAACTACGTTATCTCTTTTTTGAAGTTCTACTTTGAGGGTTTCTGTCATATCCTGTCCATTTTTATGAGTAGGAAACATATTACCCCATCGCTTTACCATACCACCGAATTCTGGTTCTTTTTCAATTAAATGAACATTGATTCCAAGGTCTGAAAGTGCGAGTGCAGCTCGGAGACCAGCAATACCACCACCAATAACCAGAACATGAGGATATGTTTCTACTCGGAACTTCTCTAAAGGTTTTGAATGTATAGTTTTTGCGATCCCTGCACGGATTAAACGAAGACCTTTTTTGGTGGCTTCTTTCTTATTGTGAGTGTGCGCCCATGAACATTGCTCTCGTAAATTGACTTGCGTGTATTGATATTCATTCAAACCTGCTCTTTTTGCCATTGCTCGAAAAGTACCCAAATGCAGCTTAGGAGAACAAGAGGCAACCACAATACCATCCAGTTTTTTTTCACGGATATCATCGATAATATTCTGTTGTCCGGCATCGGAGCATGTAAACATATTTACTAATACCGAGGCAACATCTGGTTCTTTTTCAACT
>CAZOYI010000170.1:0-1777 GCA_964583965.1 uncultured Caldisericota bacterium | reverse complement strand
GAGAAAAACAGGATTACCATTAAAAAAAAGAATAGAGAATACAGAAACCTAGATGAGTTATTTGCTGGATACGATGGAAACAAACTGTGTGAAGAAATGAATACAGGAAGTCCAGCTGGAAATGAGATTATTTGAAAACATATACATACAAACAGGGAGATATCATTTCCCTCAATTTTACTCCACAAAAGGGACATGAGCAGAAAGGGAAACGCCCCGCTCTTGTCATCAGTAATGAAGCATATCACCGTCACACAAATCTTGCTGTAGTTTGCCCCATTACAAATACGGATAATGGATTCCCAATGCATATACCTTTGGAAGAGCAATGCTCTACCACTGGGTTTATTCTTTGCGAACATCTCAAATCAATGGATTTGAGAGCCAGAAAGGCTGTCTATGTAGAAAGTATTCCTCCGGAACTACTAAGTGCAGTTTTAGAAAGAATTAATTTGATTTTCATTCAGTAGTTTTTGGATGCCCTCATGTTTTAGAGGGATCATTTTATGGACACGGAAGAAATTCTAATTATAATTAGAAGAAACGTATAAAAATACGAATCAGGATGTTTTATGCAGGAATTATTGCGCAAGCACAATCCGATTTGGTTCGGTCAACAGTTGGAAACGGGCATTGAAAGAAGTACTTTACATCAAATTGTTTCTTATCTTTCCGTTCCTCATATGATTGCGATTAGTGGTGCCCGACGATCAGGTAAATCGTTCTTATTGAGACAATTGATCATGCATTTGTTGGAGACCAATGTTCCAGCTTCGAATATCGTAATGATGAATTTTGAAGATCCCTTTTTCGTGAATAATGATGATGTAAAAGTTCTTGATACCTTGCTATCAGAATACCGGGTGATGAAAAATCCTTCTGGGAAAGTGTTTTTATTCCTGGATGAAATTCAAAATATTCCACAATGGCACCGTTGGTTACGCGATTTATACGATCGAAAACCTGATGTGAAAACCTTTATCACCGGATCTAATTCAGAACTTCTTTCTGTAGAACTCGCCTCTCATTTAACGGGAAGAGTTCTTTCTTTTGAAAACTTTCCCTTCTCTTTTTATGAATTCCTTCAAGATCGACCTGATATAAAACTACCGGATATTTTTCAATTTGAAACTCTCTATCCAATGAAAGATTCACTCCAGCACCATATTGAAAAAATCTTCCAAATTGGTTTGTTTCCAGAAATCATCAATGTAGGAGATGTGAGCCTTCGAGAAGAGATAATGCACCAATATTTCCAGCAGGTTTTGTTTAAAGACATTATTCCGAAGTTTTCCATACGAAATAGCAAAACCATTGAACAATTGGCATATTATTGTTCCACTACGTTTGCTTCTCGGTTTAGCTATCACCGAATTGCATCTGCTCTGGGGAGTAATGAAAACACGATAAAAGAATACTTATCGTATCTGGAAAAAGCATATTTGTTCTTTGTGATTGAACATTTTTCTTATTCATTAAAGAAACAAACACGGTATGCAAAAAAAATATACATTTCTGATGAAGGTCTTCGCAATGCTACAGCAAGCAGTTTTTCTCCCGATACAGGTAGACACGCCGAAAATGTTGTTTTTCTTCATCTTCGGAGAGAAACACAGAAAATTGCATTTTGGCAAGATGATCAGAGCGGTGTAGAAATTGATTTTGTCATTCAGGGCAAGCATCGAACCCTATTGTGTAATGTCTCGTATACCAATGAAATATCTCAACGGGAGTACAAAGCTTTTCCTCTGTTTCTTGCTTCCAATCTTATAAAGGA
>CAZOYI010000169.1:0-4152 GCA_964583965.1 uncultured Caldisericota bacterium | reverse complement strand
CAGATTTGCCTGGATATTCTAAACGAAACCGAGGTGGAAATGGAGATATCTATCTACTAAGAATAACTCTATCTGAAGAACCCCCACAAAGTCCAAATGCTAGCCTGGGGTTCCAATTCCCGGTTCAAAAAGTATCTTTACGTACTAACCAACAAAAAGATGTAAGTCTTATACTTACCAATATTGGAGAGGACAACTCTGTATTGGAAGGAACCTTATCTACTTTTTTTAAGCAAAAAGATGTTACGCCTTGGATAAAAATGAATCGTTCTGAATTCTCACTTCCTCATCAAGACAATATTAAGGTAACAGTCCAGTTCGACAGTAGTCAACTGGCTGCTGGATTGTATGAAGGATCTATTCTAATTGCTAGTAACGATCCGGTTGTTCCTGAAGCTCAGATCGATGTATCACTACAAGTTACTCCATACGATCCTTCCATACATTGGAATTTTGATCGAAATTTCTTTGAACTTATCCCAGACGAAAGTATCCACGAAACCTTGACAATAGAAAATATTGGGGAAGGCAATTCAATATTAGAGGGAACCATTTCGACAGATAAGCCTTGGTTGAAAACAGAGAAAGAATCCTTTTCTATACCATCATCAATGACCTTGCAAACAAACATCGAGATAAGTTCTTATAAAATGAATCCTGGAAAGTATTCAGGTAATATCTTCATTCACTCCAACGATTCTGCTAATGAATATATTAAAATCCCGATCACACTGATAATTCAGATGCCTGATCCAGTATTATTCTACAATCGTAGTACAATTGAAGAGGAAGTTGTGCAAGGCACTACAAGGCAGACTACCTTGTTAATCGAAAACCAAGGGCCCAATCATTCAACACTGCAAGTTGAATTTTCTTCAAAGCATTCGTGGCTTCAACTTCATCCTCGTACAAGTTCTTTAGCCTCAAATCAAAAAGAAACCTTACAAATAACCATAAATGCATCTTCCCTAACTCCCAATCAGATCTATAAGGAGATGCTAACAATCAAATCCAATGATCCTCAAATGCCCACGACGATGATCCCAGTATCCATTAAGGTACTGCCAATTGAATTGTTAATTTCACTTCAGATTGGTAGTTCTACGGTTCACATCCAAACAAATGATAACAAAAGAAACGAACAAGTAAGACTTGATGCACCTCCATCTATTATCAATGGAAGAACTGTTGTACCGTTGCGATTCTTAGCAGAAACATTTGGGGCTAAAGTTCAGTGGTTTCCAAAAGAAGAAGAGATTCAGCTTCGATATGAAAACATGCTGATTCACCTTTGGCTCCATCGAAAATATGGAAGAACCTATGATGCTCTTATTGAAAGAACACAACAAGCCCCTGAGAAAGTACGTCTTGAAACGCCACCTTGCATCATAAATGGGAGAACAATGGTACCTCTTCGTTTCATTGGAGAAACATTTGGTGCAAAAGTTGACTGGGACGGTGCTACTCAAACCATAACTTTAACAAAATCTTTATAACAAAGGAATACTGATGCAAGAACTACGAGGCATAGATGCAATGGAATATGAAGAAATTTTTAAAAAGTTTGATATACATACGACCTATACTGACTTTGTAAGCCATTATGAAAATATCAAGAAGGAGTTAACTGCTTTGAGTTTTACTCCAAATCTGAGTTATCAGAAAAAAATGAATGAAAAGAAAGAGTTTTTTCTGAAGGCTAAAAATGAGCTTATGGCTTATCAGAAACTCATGAATGACATAAACACACTTTTTGTAGAAGCGCAAAAAGATAACAATCCCATAAAATATTTAGAAGCATTCAACGTAATCACTATACAAAAGAAAAAAATGGAGAAAGACCAACTAGAAGAAAGGTGGTCAACTCAGCAAAAGAAAGCAATTGCAGATGCCTTGGTTAAGGTCCACAATTTCTTTGCCAGAAAAGATTGGATGGACTTTGCTAAAACAACAAACAGCCTAAGTGATTTTGATCAAAAATGCAATGAGATTATCTATTTGATACAAATGAATGCAAATGGGATTATTTCTGTCGATCCTATTGAGAAAGCTCCTAAAGTTCTACGCGAACAAAACACAACATGTAAAAAAATCATTGGTTGCTTACGAAACATCTCAACAGATTCCTCCTTACATGCCATAAATGAAGAATTACCCTCCCTTACAAAAAAGTGGAACTCTTTAAAACTTCTCTCAATTCGATGGCACGATGAAGAAGTTTCAAAAGTCCATAAAAAACTGATTTCCTTCATTTCAGAATACGTACATTCAAAGAATTTTGTTAAAGAATTATCTATCCTCCAAAAAAAGCACCCAGATTCAAAAAAGAGCATAGATAAAAACGTTCAACTCCTTGAAGAACTCGTTCGATCTCTCAAAGACGAATCTCTTTTGTCTGCTTTGGAAAATCTAAAGAAAAGTTTTTCTGTTCAAGATAAAGCATCAAAACTAACGAATGAACCTAAAACAATGAAAACTGCTAAAAAAGTAATAAAATCATCGCATCCAACTCCAGTGGATATTTCTCAAAGTCAGATTCTAAATCTTATACAAAAACAATTTGCATGCAGTAGAATATCAGCCCAATTTTCCTTACTACCTACATACCCATTTGTTGGTTTTTTCTCAAGTCCATTGATAGATAAAAAACCTCCAAACGGTTGTACCCCACCAAAAAAGAAGATAAAAGCACCGCCAATAGTCCAAAAAGAACAAAAACAATTAACACAATATACTTTTTTGCTAAATGCTGGTTCTACGAGAATAAACTACCCAATGTTGTATGACGAGGAACCAGTAAAAGAATGCACCTACCCCCCACACTATTTACAAGAACTCAATAAGTACTATACACAGGTGTTCCGTAAACATATCAATACCATTGAAAGGGAAATGGAAGAATTAATCCCTAGTCGTTCATTTCATGAAAATTTCGAGAATTTCAATGCAATTATTCAATGGATACAAGAGAGTGAATTCCTTTCATATCTCAATTCTGAAGAATGCAAACCCACAAAAACACGGGTAGAGAAAGTTATTGAGAAAATTTTGTTGAATGAGAATAAGACAAAACAACTTTTTGGATGTTTACAGAAAACTTCTGAACGATTTGATAAAGTCATCAAATCGTTATCCCAATCGATTGTAAAAATGACAATGAATACACTGAAAAAGTATACAGAAGCTATTCGTTCTGAAAAAAATGTTTTAGAATCTCTTCAATCTGATATTGATGAGATTATTTTAGATTCTTACACAAGCCATTACGCATATAAATACATTGAATACAAAAAGAACAATGCTTTTAACAAGTTATGCATTCTAGAAGAACTTTTAGAAAAAGCAAAGATACATCATAACTTACAAATTCAAAGATTACTTGAGTACCGCATTAATTGCAGAGGGGATATTGAAGAGTTTATTGAAAAAGGATCTTTTTACCAAAAATTTTCTGACCACAGTGCCTTGTTGACTACATTAAAACCACTCTTTAAAGAAGTAGCCATTCTTAAAGAAATTTTTGATGGTATTAGTGCTATTTGTGCAAACCACCCAAAATCAACCAATCAAGTTACTCAATTAGCAAAAAGTTTCCAACGTCAATATCGCGAATGTTTTGCTTATAACAATCGTCTTCAGAAATGTTACAATATACTGTTCGAAGAATGGATTGATCAAAACGTTAGCTCTTTGATCAAAAAGAAAATGTGCAAGCACGCTGTATTGTTAAAACAAAGGAATGAAAATGATCAATCATGATTATTCGAGTATTTTGCGAGATGCTTTACAAGATGTCCATAAAAATTCAGTCGATTTCTTATTCTTAGCGAATAAAGAAAAACTATCTCCTTCCGCTTTTGATACTTCATCAATAGAAGATGTACTTAAATACTTGTTTGATCATTGGTTCTCGTTCAAATCTTCTATGGGTATACGATTGATGGATCGTTTGCATATAAAAAAAGTGCATCAGATTTTACATCATTCCTCAATTCAATATTTGAATCCAACTACTTTTTTTGAGGATATAGAGATTGTTCAAGCATTTTTTTCTTCTATTGGTGACCTAGACAACAAAGAAAAGTATTATCGCATCGCAGAGCAATGTAAAATCACTCATCAAAACACCTTACAAACTAATGTGACATCTAC
>CAZOYI010000168.1:0-2460 GCA_964583965.1 uncultured Caldisericota bacterium | reverse complement strand
GCAAGGTTTTGAGAATCTTCGATACGCACAACTACCTTTTCAAATCCATACTACAATCATGAAATGGAATGTACAGGAACTTGATGATATGACCAGTTTTGCTATTCAATCAGGAGCAAAAGCCCATCATATTTTCTTCCTTGTTCCAACGGGGCGAGGACTGGGTATAGAAGATCAGATTTTAGATATTCATTCATATGAAAAACTACTTACTCATATTGTAAAAAAACAAGAGGATTGTCCTATTGAATTAAAACCAACATGTGCTCCCCAATTTATGCGAATCGTTGAACAAAACCAACTGAAAACTCGGTTTTCTCGAGGATGTCTAGCTGGCATTAGCTATTGTATTGTCAGTCCCATTGGTGATGTTCAACCCTGTGCTTATTTAGATATACGACTAGGAAATGTTCGAGATACTCCTTTCCACGAGATTTGGAGTAACAATCCACATTTGCTTCGTTTGCGAACAGCAGAGTATTCCGGTAAATGTAAAGTTTGTGCATACAGAACCAAATGCGGTGGATGTCGAGCAAGAGCTTATCATTCACATGGTGATTATATGGCCGAAGATTCTTACTGCGATTATACCCCTTCAGGAGTCTAGGATGGATGAAATCGATAAAGAACTAGTTTCTCTTATGCAAACATCGTTTCCTGTATCGATTCATCCTTACCATGATATTGCTGATCATCTCAATATATCTAGCAAGGAGTGTTTACGACGTATTCAAAAGCTAATGGATGACAAAATTATTCGACGAATTGGTGGTATTCTCCAATCTGACAAAATAGGCTACACTTCTACTTTGTGTGCTATTAAGATTCCGAGATCTGATGTTAAGAGAATTGCTGAAATGTTAAACCAGTTTTCTTCTATTACACACAATTATGAAAGAGATCACGAATACAACCTATGGTTTACTTTTATCGACCACAAATATTGTATCCAACAATCTTTGCAAGAACTTTCAGAACATATAGGATACCCCATTACTACATTTCCCTCAACGTATAGAATAAAGTCAAAGGTGATGCTAGATGTCAACATATAAAGGGTTGGATTCGGTAGACCGTTCCATATTGCAATTTTTACAGGATCAGCTACCCATAAATCCTTCACCTTATCGAGATCTATCTGTTCAATTAGGAGTACAAGAGGAAGAAATTGTAGAGCGCATTCAAAACTTTATTTCGAAAGGCATAATTAAGAGAATTGGTGCAATTCCTTATCATCATTCCATAGGATACTCACACAATGCGCTTGTTGTTTGGGATATTCATTTACCATTTGCTCCATTCGTTACTACAACTATTGCAGACTTAAGTTTTGTGAGTCATTGTTATTTCCGCAAATGCCCTCCACAATTTCCCTATCCATTGTTTACCATGATTCATGGTACTTCTGAACAAGATTTAATAGCAAAGATCCAAACTCTGTCAGAAAGTTTTCAATGTAAGCACTATCAAATTTTGAAAAGTATAAAAGAATGGAAGAAAACAAGCATGAAATATACATTTACGAAAGAAGGTGAGTAATTTCATGACATGGAAAAATGAAAAATCGCAACAAGCATTTTTACGGGCAAAAGAAATTCTGCCTGGAGGTGTGAACAGTCCTGTTCGTGCATGGAAATCAATGAATATGGATCCTGTTATACTGAAACGAGCTTTTGGATCAAAGGTAGTTGATGTGGACGAGAATGAATACATCGATTATATAGGTTCCTATGGTCCGTTAATTCTTGGACACTCGCATCCTGTTGTAGTAAAAGCAATTCAGGAAGCTGCTGAAAATGGAACCACATTTGGTTCTACATCCATTCATGAAATTGAGTTTTGTAACGAGATTGTAGATGCTTTCCCTGCTATGCAAAAAATACGTCTAGTAAACTCAGGTACTGAAGCAACAATGAGCGCCATTCGCTTAGCAAGGGCATATACTCACCGAGATTTGATTCTAAAATTTGAGGGTTGTTATCATGGACATGCTGATTCTTTTCTAATGAAAGCTGGTTCAGGTTTACTCACCGATCGCATTCCTTCCAGCCCAGGTGTACCCAAAGAAATCGCTCAACTAACATTGAACTGTTCATTCAATGATACTTTGCAAGTAGAAGAATGCTTTCAGAAGTATGGTGATCAAATTGCTGCCATCATTGTTGAACCTTATCCAGCAAATATGGGATTATTATTTCCAAAAAAAGGATTTTTAGAATTCCTCCGTGAGATTACAACACATTATGGTGCTTTGCTGATATTTGACGAAGTGATAAGCGGTTTTCGTTTTTGTTATGGTGGCTTACAGAATCTACTGCATATTCACCC
Source organism: uncultured Caldisericota bacterium (assembly GCA_964583965.1). Taxonomy (GTDB): domain Bacteria; phylum Caldisericota; class Caldisericia; order UBA6126; family UBA6126; genus JAGLCW01. The sequence goes on along the minus strand of CAZOYI010000168.1, from coordinate 132 downwards.
AGACCTGACTACACTGGGGAAAATTATAGGGGGTGGATTACCTATTGGTGCTTATGGAGGAAGAGAAGACATTATGAATATGGTATCTCCAGAAGGCACTGTTTATCAAGCAGGTACTTTATCAGGCAATCC
>CAZOYI010000167.1:0-2618 GCA_964583965.1 uncultured Caldisericota bacterium | reverse complement strand
TAAACTAAGTGTTTTTTTCATTCATGTTCTCCTTTCTTGAAGATTCACACATAGTCTTCGCAAACAAAAACTCTCGTTTTTACTCACTTGATACCGTATTCAACCAGCCTCTTCAGTGACTGAGTTAGAAAACTAAGTGGTCCATGTTGGAGAAATAATAACGCTTCCCAGCACTTGCCCATCATACTTTTCCAAATCAAGTTTCAACATCGGAAACAGATTGGATAAGATACCCACCATTAGTATATGAAGTGCTCCATCCTCAACAATAGAAAAAACATAGGAAAAAACGGGGAAAAACAAAAAAAGTGGGCAATATTCTTCACATTTGTGCAAAATATTGCCCACTTTTCTAAAAAACTGTCCTACTTTACATATGGTTTCACCATATGCCTACTACTCTTTTATTGACTTCTTATTCTACAAGGTCTGTAAATGTTTTTTCAACAATTCCGCCATCTTTGATGGAAAAAAGCTCTGCTCCATCAATGGATATGATGTTCTTTGTAACCATTGTATTCATTAAAGTTTCAAGCTCCAAGGCAGTAACGGTATCTTTGGGGTAAGGAATCGAAATTGTTGTTTGTTTGCCAAGGGTATTCTCAAAAATCATCTGCAACACTTTTTTTGCATAATCTGCCATACTTTAGCCTCCTTAGTTAGCACTCAGATTGGATTTTTCATGACGAAGAATTTCATCAAGTGGATGTTCCAATAAAGCCACGATGGAAGTAACAACATCATAAACATCCTGGTCCGTAGCACTCGATTTGACATTGCTTATATTGAAACTGACACGATCTTCTCCGCCAGTAGATAAGTACACAGTAACATAACCATTCAATTCTACTGTAGTCATTGCTTACTCTCCTTTTTGAAAGTTTGGTAAAAATTTCGTACAAGAAGAGTATCGAAAATAAAAAAAATGTATGCATAAAAATCCATTGTTGTAATTTTTTGAAAAACGCTTAGAATAAATAGCTGGTATTCGGAGAGTGGCGCAGTTTGGTAGCGCGCGTGGTTTGGGACCACGAGGTCGAAGGTTCGAATCCTTTCTCTCCGACCATTTTGACGCTTATTGTCCCCTTAAATAATCCTTTGGTCCTTCTTTGTATAAGTCGTTCCCATGTGTATCAATACCAACAATGGTTGGAAACTTTTGCACAGTAAGTCTTCGGATTGCTTCAGCCCCAAATTCAGGATACGCAATAATAGTAGATTCTACTATTTTTTGGGAAAGCAGTGCTCCAATCCCTCCAACAGCAATTAAATACAATGCTTTGTTTTTCATAATGGATCGAATAACATCGTCATTTCGGGGACCTTTTCCTATCATGGCTTTCAATCCATGATCAAGCAATAATGGAGAATAAGTATCCATCCGGCCACTTGTCGTTGGTCCAGACGAACCAATTGGATGACCTGGCGGTGCTGGAGTAGGACCCACAAAAAATAATACCCCACCTTCCAGAGGAAAGGGAAGTTTTTGTTTTTGTAAAATACTTTCGGCTAGCTTTTTGTGAGCAGCATCTCGTGCAGTATAGATGATGCCAGATAGTAAAATGGTATCCCCAATGTAGATATCACTCAAGTCGGCATGATGTAAAGGAGACTGTAGATGCCAAGTTTTCATACATCCCTTCCAATCAGAGTTTTTGATTGATGTCTTGCACAGTGGCATTGAATATTGATAGCAACGGGCATGGATGCAATGTGACATGGCCTCCACAGCATACTAACGCCTAACACTGTTGTTCGACCACCTAAACCCATCGGTCCGATTCCCAATTGATTGCATTGATCCCGAATCGAGTGCTCCCATTCATGAAGAACCGGGTCGGGATTGGGTTGCAAGAAATCTCGAAACAATGCTTTTTTGGACAGCAAAGCAGACTGTTCAAAACTCCCTCCCATGCCGATTCCTAAAATGATTGGAGGGCATGGATTACCTCCTGCCATCTGCACCGTTTGAAGGATGAAATCTTTCACTCCCTTTTTTCCTTGAGAAGGTTTTAGCATAGCAATCTGACTCATATTCTCCGAACCACCGCCTTTGGGAGAAAGATGGAATGTAAGATCGCTGCCTGGTACAATCTCCCAATAAATATAGGCTGGCGTGTTATCATTCGTGTTTTTTCTCTGTTCTACGGGATCAAAAACCATGGAATTGCGTAAAAAACCTTCTTTGTATCCTTGTCTGACTCCCTCTTGCACAGCATCATAAAGGTTACCATCTGGAATATGCACATCTTGTCCCAATTGTGCAAAAATGATGACGACTCCAGTATCTTGACAAAGGGGTATATGACTTTCTTTTGCATAGGAGATGTTTTCAAAGATTTGATCTAAAACTTTTTGTGCTACAGGGTATGTTTCTTTTTTTCTGGCTTCTTCCAAAAGAGTTAATACATCAGGACTTAAGGCAACATTGGTTTCCATGCACATCTCTTTAATCGTTTTAGTAACGTCTAGGCAGGATATTATCTTCATACAACTCCTTTATGATATGCTAGTAATATTTTAACATAAAGAAGTAAAAAAAAGTTGATTATTTCAAAATATTCCGTATAAATGCATACTGCATATGCGCCTGTAGCTCAGGGGAAGAGCATTTGCCT
>CAZOYI010000166.1:0-13848 GCA_964583965.1 uncultured Caldisericota bacterium | reverse complement strand
TTGGGCATTTCAACAAAACCAAAACCACGTGAGCGGTTTGTCATTCTGTCTTGAATTACATTACACGAAGAAACTTCACCAAAAGCTTCAAAGGCTGATCTTAAATCAGAATCATGAGTGTCAAACGATAAATTACCTACATAAATGTTCATATAATTGCCTCCAGCAATTTTATTGTTGTATCACTAGACTATTATGCTGGAGCGATTTGATCTTTCCAACGTAACGGAACTAATAACCATAGAATAATATAACACAATTATTGCTTTTGTAAAGCAGTAAAATGCAAATATCTACGATTTTCATTAAAAAACCTCTATCTTAAATAATGGCTATGTGTACCATACTAAAATCCATGTCCACCATTTTTTTTCTTAGGTGGAAATAGTATAATGAACACAGCTGAAAGCTAGCGATATGAAGGGATCATTTTTTGCTTGAAAGGGGATTGCATGATGAAGTTTCGTAAGATGAAAATTGTATGTTTCTTAATGATTGGTTCTGTTTTCATTAGTGGTTGTACAACGCTTAATCGTCATCCTAAACCCGATCATAATCAGCAGACATCTCCTGTCCAAGAATCTATTCCTATTGATGAACAAGAAACGCTACCTTCATATCTTTCTCCGTTGCAGGAAGATTTCCATGAAGAACAAATCGATTCGTTCCATGAAAACAACTGGAGTATGGAATATGCCATAAAGCAGTCTCGAAGTGTTTCAGTAAAGATAAAAAACATGGAGAATCAAACCGTTGATGACATTCTTACATACTCGGAATTTTGGACGGATGATTTCTCTGTGTTTATACCACCCAGTATTGCTCGATCACCAAGTGGTGATCAATACTTGTATTCCACTGCTACCGAGTTTCTTCTGTGGAAACCAAGTACTGATAAAACCTTATGCTTAGCAAATGCACAAGTGGTGTCCAACTCACTCGATCCTCCCCCTTCGGATAGCCAAACATGGCAATATCATTATAGTAGTCGATACAAAGATCCCATTTGGGGAGTATATCCACCCCGTTATCTAAAATGGTCCTTCGACGGACGATATTGTAGTATTGATATCCCCGTATATCGAGAAGGATCTGGAAGTTTTATTTTCGATCTTCAAAATATGGATACAGTGTCCATTGGAGATAAAATACACCCCTTCATCGGCTCAGGGATGGATATCCAGTGGTCACCGGTAGCAAATCAACTCGTGAGTTCTACAGCTTCTACAGGATGGAATGATAAGCAGTTTGTAATTTCCCATTTAGACAATGGTGCACTAAAAGATCTGACAGAAATCTTGCCACAAAGCTTTGAAGAGACCTACAATGCCATCTATTCACCCGATGGTACCAGAATTGCTTTTTTAGGAATAACAAGCAGCTCGAGTTATCATTACCAACCAACGCTCTATGAGTTCCATGTTCAAAGTCATGCACTTACCAAGGTGTATACTTTAATGGAAAACCACTACAGCAGTATGTTTCCATTTTTCTATTCTCCAGATGGTCAAGTATTATTTTATGCTACACGCTTGGACAATAGCTGGACATTGTCCAAATTGGATTTTAAAACGAAAATAACAGAGGAAATCGCAATTTGGGCTTCTCCTGGAAAATCATATGAAACTCATCTTGTTGATTGGTTTTGGCAGAATGACCATGTTTTTCTGACCTTTTATTTAGTTCAAGAAAATCAACCAGGTTCTCCTCCTAATCGATATATTCAATCTCAGATATTTGGTATTCAACCTGATCAAAGAAAACTAAATTATCGGTCTGAAATATTTCAGGGAAAAGTCAAAATCCTTGATATCTATCTCCACTGATTCTAGAACTTAAAATTGTTTTAAAAATCTTCAACCTATGATTCGTTTCGAATTTCTTGATCACTACATCCTTTTTTTGGAAATAGGAACCTTTTTGTCAAAGGAAAAAGAAAAAGACCCATAAGTAGTAGTCTTTCGTTCCACGAAAGAGGGTGAAACAAAAAGAGCACAACCAACAACAAAACTACAGCAATACTGTAACAAAGATCGAATTTGTGGATTTTTTTTTGAAGAATTCCAAACAAAATGATGAAGATGGTAACAGGTATTGGAAACAATTGCAGCATTGAACCTACAAGCATTGCAACTCCCTGACCACCACGGAAAAGTAAAAAAGGAGAAAAGGCATGCCCAAGTAACCCAATGAAAACCATTAGTAATATCTGCCAAACTGGAAAAACACACTGCTGCAGGATAAACACTAAAAGCATTCCTTTCCCTACGTCGAGGAATAGAGTTATTCCGCCAGCTAGTTGACCAAATTGTTGATATACATTTCGAGCACCGGGGTTTTTATCTCCCATTTGGAGAATGCTTTTCCTGTACAATAGTTTTGTAGTGATTGCTGCAAAAGGAATCGAACCAAGAAAAAAGCTTAAAAATATTGCATATACATTCATATCATTATCTTACTTGAGATTAACAGAATACCCAGTCAATCAACAAATCTTAATGAAACTTTAATGCTTTCTTTTTGAAGCTTTAACAATGCAATACTATAAAACAATACAATGAACGTGATGAGAAGTATACAAGTTTTCGGAGGCATTAAATATGAAAAAAGCTGACCTTCACGTGCATTCTAAGTATTCTGGAAACAGCTCCATGTTCTTCTTACAAAAAAATCAAATCCAAGAATCCTACACAGAACCTGAGTATATATACAAAATGGCTAAAAAAATGGGCATGGATTATATTACTATAACAGATCATGATTCAATTGAAGGTGTCAAAAAATTAATGCAAAAGCATCCATTGGACACATTTATGGGTGTGGAGCTTACAGTTTATTTCCCTGAGGACCAAACTCAAGTTCACATCTTAGTATATGACTTTACTGAAAAACAATTTGAACATCTCAACCGCATTCGTTTTAATATTTATGAACTCAGCAAGTTTTTATTTTTGGAAAACCTTCCTCATTCAGTTGCACATGCTACATACGCAGTGAATCAACAACTTACTATCAATCATATTGAGAAGCTCATTCTATTATTTGACAATTTTGAAACAATCAATGGTTGTCGAAGTTCCGTCAGCAACAAAATATGGAGAAATACGTTAGAACAACTCGATGAAAAAAGAATGCAAAATTTAGCTTTAAAGCATCCCATTCCATATTCTATCCCAATTGCATGTAAAAAGGGATATACTGGTGGTTCTGACGACCATTCCGGTCTTTGGATAGGGCACACATATACGGTTTGCCATGGTGATGACTTAAAGTCATTTCTAGCTGCTCTGCGAAATCGGAAATCTGAAGCAGTGGGTAGCAATGGCAATTATCGCTATATGACAGCCAATTTCGTGAAAATTACCCATCATTGTCTTCAGCACAAACAACCCAGATATTCTCGTAAATTAAGCGGAAAGATAGTTGATACCGTCTTTCGTATACATGTGACTACATGGAACAAAATCAAGTTACAATCATGGTATTGGTTTTCTTTGTTTCACCGTAAAGGTTTTATACATTCAATTTTGCAATCTTTGCAACTCATATTAAAGCATAACAATTCCATGAACGAAAGAATTAATGCGCTATATCAGGCTGCTACAAAAATTATTGATGAGATGATTGTTCATTCAATATCAAGTATATCTGATGATTTCAAACATGGTCGTATACATACCATTTTAATAAAAGGTATGGTAATGATTGAAGCGGTATTGGCTATCTCTCCCTTTATGGTAACACTTCGTGAGCAAAATCAGCAAAAAAAATTGTTACATCAATTACAAGAGTTATACCCAGGTGGATCCTATACCCAAAAAAAGAGAATTTTGTGGTTTACCGACACATTTATGGATCTGAATGGCGTTTCATCCACTCTCTTCGATATATATTCCCTATCACAAGAAAGCCAACTACCTGTAAAGTTTGTGGTTTCTGAAAGAATCTCCCAAGAGGTTGATCAATACAAAGATCTTATCAATCTACCGAGTATACATGAAATCCCTTTGCCCTTTTATGAACACTATCAGTTAAAAATTCCTTCAATTCTTCAGGCTATGCAAAGAATAAGCGAGGAAGAACCAAATCATATTTACATTTCTACGCTAGGCCCATTGGGTGTTCTGGGTTTATTTATGGCAAATCTACTCCATATACCCACTACAGGTATTTATCATACAGATCACAGTATGCAAGTAAAAAATCTTACAGAACACAGTTTTGTACACCAAGCAATGAAGAATTACGAGCAATGGTTCTACAGTCAAATGGATTCAGTGGTTGTTCATTCCATGGCATACAAAAAAGAACTTGTATCCATGGGCATTGCAGATCATAAAATCAAGTGGAGACCAAAAGGAATTGATACAGATGTGTTTTCATTTGACCCTTCATATCATAATTCTTCAGAAACATTTATACTTCTCTATACAGGAAGAGTATCAAAAGATAAAAATATTCATTTCCTATTAGATGTATTTACGCGTTTAAAAAAATCACTTCCGCTTATCGAACTATGGATAGCTGGAGATGGACCACTTTTAAAAGAACTTGAGGAAAAATACACAATAGAATCTTCAATTCGATGGTTTGGTAGGGTGGAAAGGGAAAAGCTTGTACAGTTGTATCAAAAAGCTGATCTTTTTGTATTTCCTAGCACAACAGATACCTTTGGGATGTCAGTATTAGAAGCTCAGTTGTGCGGATTACCCGCAATTGTTAGTACAATTGGTGGTCCTAAAGAGATAATATGGGATGATCAAACTGGTTTAACTTGTTCAACTGATAATCCCCAATCTTGGATTGATGCAATACATTTCTATCACAACGAAAAACAAGATCACCTTTCTACATGGAAACAAAGAAAAATTCAGTCTAGAAATTACGTAGTCAAAAACCGAGATTGGAAAACCGTTCTACCTCAACTGCTGGAATTAAAAGAAACATCGGACATAACCTCTGGTACTGTATTATATTCCACTGATTACTCTGAGTCATATGTAAAAGCACAATAGTATATCATTCCACTACCATGATGTACGTGAATAGAACAGGCATTTATGTTCTTCTTCAAACAATTTATAGTAGAATCAGACTAATTGCCATCACTATCATTCCAAAAACAACACCTCCGGTGGAAAGATGGTGATTACCATATTCTTCTGCAGCTGGTAATAAGCTGTCCAAAGAAATGAACACCATTATGCCAGCAATAAAACCATATGCAATGCCAATAACTGTGTCACTTAAAAAGGGACGCAAAAGGAGAAATCCTATTATTCCACCAATGGGTTCTGCTAGACCTGATAAGAAAGAATATAGAAAAGCTTTTTTTCGGTTGCATGTCGCATAATAAATAGGAACGGATACGGCAATGCCTTCGGGTATATTATGGATCGCAATAGCAACAGCAATTACTATACCCACTTCGATATCTGTCATAATCGTTAAGAACGTAACGATTCCTTCTGGAAAATTATGGATACTGATGGCTAATACCATCAAAATACCTGTGTGGTATAATCTATTTTTCATACATGAATTTTGGCTTTTGTTCAACTCCTCGATACGACGCATTTCGTGAGGATTTTCATACGTTGGCACGAGTTGATCAATTAGTGCAACGAACCCAATTCCAACAAGAAAAGAACCAACACCTAACCATAAACCCAAAGCGGTATAAGTATTAGATAGGGTATCCAAAGAAAACGGAAGAAGTTCCATAAAAGAGATGTACAACATCACTCCTGTTGAGAATCCTAAGGAAAAAGATAAAAAACGTGTATTTGTATGTTTTGTGAAAAATGCCAGCAAACTACCTATTCCTGTTGATAGTCCGGCAAACGAAGTCATAATGACAGCAAAATAAAAATCTGATAAGCCCATTTTTATACCTTCTTCGTACTACAAATGAACATAGTTATAACAAAATAAAACGAACTTTCGAATAAGCATATATACCCTCCTAGGATTGTAAAATATTGTTTTTAATAAAAGCCCAGTCGATATGACTGGGCTTTTCATCAGAAGGAAGAATAACGGACTATGTCAAAACCTTGGATCGCAATTTTGAGAAGAGAATATACAAGCCAACTGACATGGCTAAAGGAACAACGATCCACAAAATGGAATGACCAATGGTGATTTGGTAAAACAGAGTAGCAATAATCCATGCAATTACAGTTAAATAGCCAACAGACAAATACGTAATAAGTGTTCCAGCTTCTTTTTTTATAGCCCCCAAAACAGCAATACAGGGAAAATAGATGAGAATAAACAGGAGATATGCATAGGCTTGCCAAGGACCTTTTGTGAAACGGTCCTGAAGCTGCTTGAAAAGACCGACATCCGCCTCTACAATTTCAGCTACATCTTCTTCAGAACCACCAACATCCCCCAGTCCCATTACATCTTTGAAAGCACTAAATGCACCTGCAATATTTTCTGGGATTGTAGCAAAAGCATCTGATATACCACCCCAAAAGCTCCATGTTTCTCCTTCTGAAGCTTCTTCTATTTCTATGGGGCTACCCTGACTTTCTAATTGCGCATAGATACCACCTAATGTTCCTACTACAGCTTCCTTGGCAAACAGACCGGTTAAAATACCTACAGATGCAGGCCAATTATCGGATTCTACGCCCATAGGTATAAATATGGGAGTGATGGCTTTACCGACAACAGCAAGTACGGTTTGCTGCTCGGGCTGATTTGAGCTGACTTCAGTTTCATTTACTTTGGAGATAAAGCTTGATTGCACAGTTACTTCAAAACTATTTAAGAAACCTAACACCGTCATAACAATTACAATCAAAATACCTGCGCGTTTTATAAATATACTAGTCCTTGACCAGGCATGCTTCAATAAAACTCCAAACCTTGGAGCATGATATGGGGGCAACTCCATAACAAATGTTGATGTCTCTCCTCGGAACATTGTTTTTTTCAGAAACAATCCAGTTAAAATGGCGATCAGCATACCTACCAAGTACAGAGAAAACACAATTAAACCTTTTTGCGAGGGGAAAAAAGCTGCTGCGAATAAAATATACACAGGAAGTCTAGCCCCACAGGACATCAAAGGTGCCATAAATATAGTCATATAGCGATCTTTTTTTGTTTCCAAAGTACGAGTAGCCATGATCGCTGGAACAGTACAACCAAACCCAACCATCATGGGAACAAATGCTTTTCCTGGCAAACCAATTTTCTGCATAAAGCGATCCGCAACAAAGGCTGCTCTAGCCATGTAGCCAGAAGCCTCTAAAAAGGATAAAAAGAAAAAGAGAACAAATACTAAGGGAATAAATGTAGCAACAGTTTGTATCCCACCACCAATACCGTCTGCAATAAGTGTAGTTAACCATTGTGGTGAACCAATACTAGATAATGCTGTACCAAGTCCTGTCACAAATATGGTGTCTGCAAGAATATCAAAAAAATCGATGAATGCACCGGCGAACTGCTGCACAATCCAGAATAAAACATACATCACAACTAAGAAAAAAGGGATACCAAGCCATTTGTTCAAAACAAGAGAATCGAGGGTCTCAGAGAAGGATTTTTTTACTTGCTTTTTCCTTTTTACTTGCTTGGTATATGTGCGAATCATTGCATATATATCCTCCGCAACTAAAACATCTACTTCCTCATTCCATTCGTTTCTTAGGTCCTGAATTACCTGTTTGGGTTTTATGCTTTGCAGAATGATTTGGGGTAAGTCCTGCGTAAGCTGATTTTCTAATAGGACTTCCAAAGCAACCCATCGAGGGGATACATATTGATTTCCATGTTCTTTTTGGATCGTTGCACTCCAGCTTGTAAGTACTTTTTCAATGGAAGGTCGAAATTCAATTCTGTGGGTAGAAGTGCATTCAAAAGTATCTGTTTGAATCAAAGCTTCTTTTATTTTAAAAATATCACTTCGATCTGTCCCTTTTATTGAGTATACTGGGACAGAAAGAAGTTTTTGTAAAGCTTCTTCATCAATAGTTATTCCACCTTTATCCGCTAGATCTTTCATGTTTAGGAGAACAATCATGGGTATTCCCATTTCAAGGAGGAGTAGAGTTAAATACAAATTTCGCTCAAAATGAGTGCTATCGATGATGTTAACGAATAGATTTGCTTCTCCTGATAAAATGTACTCCTTTGCAATTCTCTCATCATCAGATATTTCTTCATCAAAGCTATAAATCCCTGGTAAATCTACGATTTCCATTTTGCGATTTTTGTACTGAAACCAGCCTGATTTTTTTTCTACAGTCACGCCAGGCCAGTTCCCAATGCGTTGTTGGCTACCGGTTAATGCATTAAATATTGTGGTTTTGCCACAATTTGGATTTCCTATCAATGCGACTTTCATGTTATTCTACCTCCACGTTAACAATTTCAGCCTCTTCTTTGCGAAGTGAAACAAAACAATCCTGCACTTGGATTTCGATTGGATCTCCTAATGGAGCTTTTCGTATAAACGTAAAGGATATTCCTTTTAAGATACCCATTCGAAGAAGTTTTCGGCGGTATTTTTTATCTGTTTCATCAAAACTCAATATAACTCCTCGTTGTCCTGGCTTCATTTGCGATAATTTCATATTTTACCCTCCTAACGTTATTAGTTTTAACTAACTTTAATGGCAAAAAAAATTATACCGCTTCTACATATAATAGAAAGGCAGAATTTTGATCAATGGTAATTTTCCGGTTATCTATGGAAACTAGACATGTTTTCCCAGGGGTATTCTCTAGTATGGTAAGTGTTGTACCGGGTACAAACCCTTTGGAAATTAACTGACATCGATTACATTTTGGTCCTCGAATAGCCACAATTTGCACTTGAGAATCTTTGGGAAAATCATATATAGTACTACCTTGTAGATGTGTGTGCCTTCCATGATTACAATGCTGATGTGCACAATGAAATTTACCCTGTCGACGTGCAAAAAATTGCATTTATTTTCCTTTCTATCGTCGTCTAAACTGGTATAAACAATATGTTTTGATTCGTAATATTTTCAAGTTTTTCATCACCAAGATTTTAATGACATAATTTTTTTAGTCAAGACTAACTTTTCATTTCGTTGATTTTTCCGTTTCCGTTCCTATAGAAATCATAGTGGAAATAGGATCGTAATTCTTCTTTCGACTGGTTCCCAAATGGACTCCATGTTCCAAAGGTCAACCAGAAAATACATGGGAATCATGGCTGAATTATCTTGAAGGAATGGTGCTTCATCCAATATGATTGGACTTCCGTTAACAATAGCTGTTTTTTGTCCCAAGAATAGCTCTATTGTATCTTTCGCTTTCCGTACTTCGATACGAGTCGGCTTTGCTTTGCCATCGTAAAGTACCTGTGCTCCAAAGGCTTCTGCAAGGAAACGCAAAGGTACAAAAACTCTTGCACTTTTAATGACTGGTGGAGTAGAAAGAGTAACCTTACGTCCACTAATGTATCCATCCAATGATCCAATCTGAACTTCTACACCGCTGCCACAATATACATTTCTAAGTATTGTTTTTGTATGTCCTGCCCAATCCTGAATGAAAATCGTAATTTCATTTTTCCCTTTTTGCAATGGGATTTCTGCTTGAAACTCCCCATTGGGCATTATAATGCAAGTATTATCTTGTATCTGTATCGACTGATCAATAATGTTTTTAAACTCATTGTTTTCCATTGTAGTGGGTATTTTCACTTTTCCTTTTACTGTCATACTAGACTGCGGTATAATACACCAATCTTTATCGGGTTGAAAGATTTCACAACAAATACACTTAGTGTCTACTTTGAGTTGAAAATTCTTAGGTGAAATCGAGGAATATAAATGAACTTCATCATATACGTAGAAATACTGATTATACTGACCACAAAGTAAAGAAATATCGTTTGCTGGTAGGTGGATGAATGTTGAATTAATTACGATGAAGCCATCTTCAGAGGTTTCAAAATGAAGCAAAGGTGGTTGTATATACCAGTCCTCCTTACCCATTTCTCCCCCAGAAAGTGTCACCGTACTACAAGATTGGGATGGAAGCACTACCCAGCTTGGTGTCCAATCGATAAATCCAGTAGTATTTGTTTCAATACCGATCTGAATATTACTCCCCGAAGTAGTCGGGTACATCATTCCTGCTTTTTCATGAATAGTAAATCGAAATTCTTCCCTATCCTTATACCGAGGATTCAAATCATCTGGAAATACCATAATGTGTAAATCATTTTGAATGACTTGTACCTGAGGACATATACTCGATGTACCTAAACCTGTTATGTAAATACCATTTTCAGCAATGGTTGTGGGGAGTTGCATGGAAGATGGTAAGTGGACAATGAATCCCTCTGTTAACAATGTATATAATTCTTCTGCGTGCAAGGTACAGTCAAATCGAAAGGCTTCCCCGGATATAACAGTTGAGATATATGCACTCACAAGATGAAAACCTTGTGGTTTTAGGTGTAATGGTAAAAAGGGAATCCAGTCTTCAGATTCATCAAACCGATATGCAAATGAAAGAGAATCTACAGAAGGATTGACAAAATCATACGTTTTATGTCCATTAAAGGATTGTGTGAAAGAGAGTGAATAGAAGTTATTTGCTGGAGAATCCTGTGGCATAGGAATTGTGAGTATTCCATCTTTCATCATAACCTTGTTAGGTAATCCATAACTCTTCCATGAATAGTGCACGCCTGTTTCTTCTTCTAATGGATACTCAGGTGGCCAAAGAATATCAACAGTGTCTGGGGTAAAGGAATCTTTTGAGTCCATATACCAGTGAAGAGTATATTTCGTATGTGTTCCTATCGTATCTGAGCTTGCGCTTACATAGGGTTTCCCTGGCAAAACGTCAAAAAATCCCTGATACGTTTGATGAGCATATCTTCTCATCGAAGCTACTTCCATATGAGCTTCATATTCATATGTGCCAATTTCAGTACCAAAACCTAATTCGTACGAAGCAGGAATGTGTATGTGAACTTTGTCGCTGGGGTATATGGTGATGGGAAGTGTGATGGATATCCCTTTATCATGTACCTTTGCCTGGTATATGGGGATATCGTTTACTGTGATTCGTGAATCAACGGGGAATGAAGGTATTTTTAGCTTTCTTTGAAAAGAAAGAAAAAGAGTAGCTTGGTTTTTATATAGTATCCAAGTATTGCTATGTGTAAAAGTAATATCCCATTCTGTAGGTTCGTTGCATACAGGGTTGTTCACACTGACAGAAAAATCAGAGAATCTTTCAGGTTCTTTCAGAAATTCGATCTCGTTGGAATATTTGATGGTGGTGAAAGATTTATGCCAAATCCCAAAACTCCCCCTTCCTTCTTCTTTGCCGGATTCTAAATAAAAACGAATCACGAGTTGTGTTTTGCTTTTTTCATTTACTTCCAGTGTTTCTGGCATCTGAAAAGCTATCGAGTTTTCAGCGTAATTCAGAATAGGAAGCTCTTTAAATGGATTTAAGGAAAGAAAATTCACACTTATTCTTCGTAGCACTGTATCTTGTGTTGTGATTACTTCACCAGTTTCAGTTTGATGTTCTGAGTATTTTGGAATTGGATACATAGAAGGAAAAAATACAACAATCCAATCATCCTCCCGGATTGTCTCTGATACAGAAACATTTAAAACAATGTTTTCCCATTGATCTGTAAAAGGATTCTGAATATACACATCACATTTTGGTTTTTCTTGCGCAAAACCTACTGTGTTTTCGGTGATTCCGAAGCAAAAGAGAAGGGATACAACAACAAGGAAAGAAACGTATTTTCGTAAACAACATCGAATCATTTTCATACCCCCAGATGCTTTTCTTAGAATATACCATTGAAAAACATTGGTTCAAGAAATTTGTATATTTGTTTTCTCCATTTATTTTCAAAAAATATCCCCAAAATAAGTATAATGATAGGATAAGTGTGATAAAGGTGAATCCGACATGTTTGATTTCCTTTATCGTGATTTTGGGATAAAGATGACAATGCGAGAGGAGTTTACATGAAAAAAAATGGTCAGATCCGATATTGTAAGGTTGCTGTGTGTTTGCTTCTTTTTTTTGTTTGCAGCAATTGTAGTCTTCCAAAACCTCAACCCGCACAAAAAACCCCTCGCCAGATGCCAGCATTTCCAATGGAGAACAGCAGAGTTGTAGAAGTCTGTGTTAGTCAAGAGGGTAGGGATTATTCTTTTCCTGGACTTGTCCTTGAAAAGGAGGATTCTTTAACAAACTTTCTGTTGTACGAAATCTTTATCTCCGATGACCTGGAAGGAGATTTGACACCACACTCCTACGGATCAAAGTATTTCCGAAAATGGACCAGATCTATGAATGATGATGATGTCAGACTTCCAAGAACTGTCCTTCAGAGAGATAAAGTTGAATTTCACACCCACAGAGACAATAAAGGAGTTTTCAATGGATCACTATGGATGCAAGACACTTTACAAGAGATCGAGAAATATCCCGTAGACAACCGTTTTGTCATTGAATCCTACGATGTACACGTAGAGAATGAAGAGTACATAGTGTCCATTACTCTTCGATGTACGGAAGATATTCCCCAGGAAGAATGGGATCATCTTTGTTACAATCTATTCTTGAAACCAGATGTCATTGTAAAAGATGGAGGTATCACATTTGGACGATATAATCGGGATACTCACAAATCGAAGATTAGCATCGTCAACCTTCTTTACGATTTTGTACCCATACACAATGACAATAAGTTCGCCTATGATGGCATTGGGTTCCCGTTACGGAATCATCAGAAGACCGCACCTAGTATGGATAATCCTCTCGTTGTATTATCTACAGAACCATTTCGTCTTCCTTTGATACCATACGAGGAATCACTCACTAATGATTTGCCTTACATTCGTCAACCTTACTGGAGTTTGCACTTATTCTTGAACGACGATACTGATTTATGGAAAAATCTGTATTCATGGAGTATTCCAATTGAAATAGAACAAGTACTCAATCTTTCTAGCTAAAAGTAGTCACTACAAAGAGATTGTGATATAGTTTTTTTATGAAAAACGAAACCATTCTACAACGTGTTCGAGAAGATCTCCAAAAGCATTGGGACCCAAAAACGAAAGAATCGACAAAACGATTCTTCAAAGAGTCTGTTGATTCGTATGGCGTAAAAACATCTCTTGTAAAGGATATTGCAAAACAATACTATAGAGAAATATCATCAAAAACTAAAGCAGAAGTGTTTTCAGCATGCTCCTCTTTGTGGGCTTCAGGATACTTGGAAGAAACCTTTATTGCTTGTAACTGGTCTCAACGCTTACACAGGCAATACCAACCTGATGATTTTCAGCAGTTTCAGGAATGGGTTTTTCGCTATACTGTCAGACACATGAAACTGAAGTTTTCGACTATGTCATGAAGTATAAATCAACCATGCCCAGAACAGCCCTTCGCTATGCAATCGAAAAAATACCCACCAAACGCAAACGGGAAGCAATGAAAAAGTAAATTGAAGAAGAATGACGGTCAAAAATTATGTCTAAAAATACAATAAAACGGAGGGCAGCAATGAAATACCTTAGCCTAACCATCATATTGGTTTTGGTTTTGTTTTCATTGTCCCCAAAAAGTACTGCGCTTTTTATAAGAGAATTCTCCGGAGAAAAAACATATTCCTTTTCTGCTAGCGGTTTAAATGGAGGTGGTGGGCAAACCATTATTGCATTTGATCCTCATCAAAAAAACCGGATTTTGGCTGGAGGGGATTGCAATGGTTTTCATATCAGTGAAGATGGTGGTAAAAACTGGCGTCCCGCCAACAAAGGTTTGACAGATCATACGAAGTTCGGTGTTGCTACTATT
>CAZOYI010000165.1:0-1551 GCA_964583965.1 uncultured Caldisericota bacterium | reverse complement strand
TATTCGCATAGGAGACATAGATATACAAGACAACGGCGCAAAGCTGCAAAATGTCATTACTTTGCAACCACAAAACATGAAATTTTATGAAACTCATGGGTTTTCTCCCGATGACCAATCGATTCTTTTTTCTGGGTCACCTAGTGGACATTATGGGCGAATGGATATCTATGAATACAGTTTACAGACTGAAAAACTCGTGCGGTTAACAGGTCCAGATTTTGAGTGGGATGAACACGCCCATTATTCACCAGATGGGAAAAAGATAGTATGGATGTCCAGCAAAGATATACCCCAAACAATACAGCAATACAAAGTGAAGACAGATTATTGGATCATGGATCGAAATGGAGAAAACAAGCAAAGGCTGACATATTTCAATGATCCACAAAGTGAATATTATGTTCCTGGTGGTGTTGCTGCAGCAGATTGTGACTGGTTTGCAGATGGTAGTGCTTTGATTGGATATCTCATATTTCGCGAGGGACAACAAGATTACAACGTGCTCATTAAATGGGAATAAACCCAAAATTATTGTAGCAAAATAGGGTGCTATTATTTCCAGAGACAGATCCACAAAGTTGAATCTGTCTCTGGATCATTCTTCAGATGTCCTTACTTTTTTTTGTTTTTACCGGGTTTTTTTGTTGGTTCAGGTTTACTGGTTGGTTTAGATGGCTTTGGATCGGATTTTGGTTTTGGTTGTTTCGTTTTTTCTTTCATCGTCTCTCCACTCCTTTCTATGGAACGTTTGAGAGTCATTTTTTCATCATATATTCTAAGAAATTTCTTACTAGTATACCTTGTACAATCTTTCTTGCAATCTGAAAATATTATTTTTTTGCATTTTCTTTTTTTGTCATAAATTCACATTTCACTCATGTAGATATAGTATTCTCTACAAGCCTCTTTTGACGAAGAAGAATCGAAATTTACCTTATATTCTGTATATTTCGACATGGTTTTTTGTAAAAGATACTTTCTCTTGTTTTTCATTTTTTTTCATTTTGCTACTCTTTCTGTTCAGACAACTTGTAAAGATTCTGTTAAAATCGTTGACAAGGAGAGAAGTTTGGGGAGAATGATAGTATTATGTGTAAGATTTTTCAATAGGAGCCGCGATGATCAGAAAAGATGGTCAGTTTTTTCTTGAGTTCAGTTTGATAATCGCTTTATTGATGATAGTTTCAGCTGCTCCGTCTCTATAGGGAGAAGTTCAATGAAAACAATTGTTTGTTTTTTTTTCGTAGTGTGTCTATCTTTGCTACTAAGCATCCCCACTATTCAAAGTACCGAGGAATTTAGAACCACAACTCAATGGAAAGAAGAACTGACAAACTCAAATACATCACCCTCCAATTTTATCCGAATACCCGCCAATCCGGATTTTGGAATCACCTCGGACTTTTATGTATCAAAATATGAAATGAAAATACAGGGCGAACCTAATGGCGATCAGAAGTATTCACCCCATTTCATTGCTGAATCAAGAGCTAGTGGTACACCTTGGATTGGTTTAACAATGGAGCAAGCTAAGGAAGCTTGCCAAGC
>CAZOYI010000164.1:0-10221 GCA_964583965.1 uncultured Caldisericota bacterium | reverse complement strand
GTTTCAATCCCTTATAGGCAAGATGAGAACCCACGAATATTTCGTATCCATGGGTGGTTAATTGTTAAGTTTTCAAAGTTCATTTTGTAGGATATTGATACTATTTTTCACAAAATGTTGTTGAGGTCAAGTTTTAATTGTGTTTGATTTTTCTGTCGAAGCTCAGGGATTTTTACATTATTAAAGGTCGACGGAAATTTTTTCAGATTATATTGCTTGTATTCGACTTGCTTATCCCTATTGTTTCCTTGTACATATAATCGATTGTTCTAAGCACAAAAAAGATGATGGAATCTTCCTCTGTATTGATAATTTTACCGAGTTGGACTTTAAACTTTTCAAATTTTGATTTGGTGATTTCACCCTCAAATACGGAGTTTTGGATCCAATTTAGATACGATCTGGATTTTTTCAGCACTTTATTTACCCGTTTTTCGTTTATGTCGTATACCATGATTATATACATATCACATGTCCCTTGTGCTTTTTACCATTCGGATTTGTAGGATTCATATTCCTTTTCTCCAAGGAAATGTTTTTCTAATTTGTAAAGTTCAAGACGAAGAAGTCTCCTATAGGATACCTTGTGTTGAATTTTATAACATTTTACAGTTGTTTGTAGGCGTTCTTCCCATTTTTCGACAAATATTTTGCGGGATTCTTCTTTTAAGTAGAATCCTGGCAGTTCTTTAGAGAAATCCTTCTTTTTTATGATTCCCTTATTAATCAAGCTGAAAATCAATCTGTCAACCAGAATAGGTTTGAATATCTCTGCTACATCAAGATTTAGGCTAAAGCGTCGAAAATTTGACGTATGAAGATATCCGATTCTGGGATCCAAATGAGTTTTGTATACTTCTGAAAGCACAGAGGTATACAGAAGCATATTGCCAAAGCTAATTAGTGCATTGATGGGATTTTTAGGAGGTCGACGGGAACGTTTTTGAAAAGCAAAATCAGAATCATCCAATACAGTATCAAAAACCGTATAATATTTTTCTCGTATATTACCTTCGATAGCCATCAATGAATTAATGTCACTTTGCTCATCAATGGTATCTGCAAGGTATTTAATATATTCACCGATTTGTTTTACAGCATGTCCTCTATTGTGGTAGTAAAGGATGACCTTACGCATATTACGGTAAGCCCCTTTTACAAATTGTTTTGCTAAGAATAATCGACTGCTTTCATCTTGGTAGAACAATGCTTGCTTAATAGTCATATAACCTGAGTTGTAATGTTCTCGTGGATAATATGTACCTTGGTAGTAATCAAAAAAATTGTAGAAATGTAATAAAATCTGTTTTTGAGTCAAGAAGCTTAACAAATCGCTGTTGATTGTGATTTTTCCAAAAATGTGCATTTCTTTAACTGTTTCGATTGGAACATATTTCCTTACCCCTTCATTAGATTCAAAACAAATCGTATTATCTTTTCTTCTCAAAAGTCCATTTGCAAATAAATAGATTGTTTGATTCATGACCAGCAAAACTCCTCATAGGCGCATTTTGAGCAATATTTTATATATTCTTGATCTGGAGGATATACTTGATGTATCAAGGTTTCAATGTTTTTCTTGATTTGTGTGATTTGAATTTCTCTGTCCAGCGTCAACTCAACGGGAATACGTCTTTTCTCAGTAGGAAACATTAATACACCTTGAGCATGAATCCCGCTCTGTTTCAATTCAAAAAGATAAAAACACAATTGCAAGGTTGCACTTTCTAACGCTCTTGAACTTTTCTTGATTTCCCCAATCAGGATTCTTTTTTCTTTCTTTGCAATAACATCGATTTCGATGTTATCAAGAACGATTTTTTTTCTTTCTCGCTGATAGGAGTTTTCATCAAGTAGTCGTCCAAGCTCGATAAACTGGTTTTCTTGGTCCGGAACGATTTTGTGAGCCATAAGCCAAACTTGCCTTTTGCAAATTCCATATGACTGAAAAAGAACTCCCGTAACTGGCTGGTCTAACGAATAATTCTTTGTTGCTGTTTCTGTGTTTACCATATCATTGCTTCGTTATTGTTGGGTCTAAATCCTGTAATGCAATCATAGTATTGATCCAATTGGTGAATACTGATAAATCTTAATCCATGGTTTTCGGGAGGAAGATTTTCGGAATTGATTGAAATTGCTATTTGGTACATTGAAAAATCTGCTTTTATTTCATCAAAAAAACTTCTTCTTTCAAATTTGTTTGGTATTTTTAGGATGTTTTCATATTGATTCCACACAGTGGATGCGTTTTCATCAATTTCAACAAATACAGACAATTTTTCGTATGAGCTGATGAGTTTGAAATTATTTACAGCTGGCTCGCAATTGTCTTCACTGCAATATATCAGTTTTTGTATGGCAGATTCAATTGAATTAGAGATATCCGAAGACATTCTCCTTCGCACTCTTTTGTAGTAACTTTTTAACATTTTCTGAAATAAGCTTTCTTCTATGGTCTGCCGAGATTGTAACAATTCCTTGGTTTGTTCTAGTAAAATATGGTCATAGATGAATGAAGAATAGCTCTTACCTTCTTCATTTGCAAGGTGTATAACATGTGTTTCCCCATGTTGTTTTGCATTCCGATTGCATCGCCCACATGCTTGATTGATTGAATCTAAGGGGGCAATGTCACGGTACACGATGTCAAAATCAATATCAACGCCAGCTTCAATGAGTTGAGTTGTTATTGCTATTCTACTTTTGTGTTCTTGAAGGTTGTGGATTCTTTCTAATCGTTGCAGCGGTATGATGTGAGATGTTATATATTGGATCTCTTCATTGGGGTATAGGTTTGTTATTTCTTCGTACAATTCTTTTGCACATTTGATAGTGTTTACGATAAAGAGATAGCTTTTATCATTATCCATGTCGAGACTGTCTGCAAAATCTTTTACTGTAAGTTTTTTATTAAGTTGTGGAATCAAACTGATACGATTGACAGATGAGAAATATTGATTCGAGTCTACTAAAGATTTCATTTCTGTGGGAGTGAATATTTCTGGTTGAGTAGCAGTGACAAAAAGAATAGTCATATTCCAATGATCCGTTAAATATTTTAAGGAACGGTTTAGGACATCCCAATAACGGATAGGGATGGACTGGATTTCGTCTAATATCAGTATACTTCCTACCATTCGATGTAACTTCTTTAAACTCCTGTTGCGAAAGCCAAAAAGTGTTTCAAATACTTGCACAAATGTTGTTATAATAATTTCTGAGTTCCATCCTTCGATAAGGATTTTGGCAAAATCATTTGTTACACTGGTTAAAGCATTGTCTTTATATGAGCTTATGGATAACTCATCTTCTTTATATGTTGGATCACTTAAGTGGTGGTGTTTTAGAAGCAGATTTGATGGGGGAGTACTACCATTCGTTGACAGAATTTGAGAAACTATCTCTGCATTTTGATCAATAATTGACAAAAACGGTAGAGCATATATTATTCTAGGTGGATAATGAGAAGTGATTTGTCTAGCATTTCTTAGTTTTAATGCAAAAGCCATTACGTCAAAAGTCTTTCCTAATCCAGTGGGTAGGTTTAAGCTATACAAATGATCTTCACGCTCAATGCTGTATTCCAATATATCATTATAAGCACTTTCACGAAGTGTATTTAGTTTAGAAGAAGGAAATTTCTGATTTTTTTTGTATTTTGTTACAACCTCTTCTGTTAACGTATACTGCCACCTTTTTGGTGCAGTACCTATGGTTACTTCTGTTTTATCCGCATCAATAAGCAGAGAAAACAGAAGATTTTCAAAAAAGAAGTACTCATAATTCTTTCTTTTGTACACATGTTTATATGCTGTAATGGTATTTGAAGAGGAGTACGAGACAAATTCTTTTATCCAAGGAAAGATGTCTTTTTTCTGAAAAACAAATGGTAGACCTTCTTGAGATAGTAACTGAATAAGAATGGAATATTGTTGGTCAGAAATACTTTCTGCTTGTTGAATAAGAAAATCAAGATGCGCAGGGTTTAACTGAATATCATATTTAAAATTTCCAAAATTTCCATGATGTCTTCGGATTGCCATATATACTAAAAAGCTATAGACTTCTTGATCATTTTTCTCTAGAGATGTTGTTTTTAAAAGGTGTTTTACTACAAAGAATGCTTGTATTGCTGATAAAAGCGCATGTTTAGAAAAATCGCTTTTTTCACCTTGTAATAACCAATTTTGGAAAAAAGGAGTAGCCTTGCCTAGATCATGACATAAGCACGCAATGGTCAGCAGTTTACCAAAAACAGCTGGATCAATATTTTGAGGATTATAGCAATGGAGAATTTGATTGTAGTTCTCCATTGCTATAGTTTTAACTCTTCTTAAATGATCCTCTAATAATACGTCTGGATGAGAATAAAGGTTAGAACAGGTAGATGAAGTTTCCGTTTTCAACTTGATATCCTTTTTTAATCACTGCTTGGAAAGATTTTCCGTTCGTTTCCATGATTACATCCTGATAATCGGATACGATCCTTTCACTATTCATGTATACTGGGACGTGCTCACTTTGGTATCGATTTCCAGGTGTAAATTGTAAGGATTTCTTTTCAATCGCATCGACGGGGAATACTGTGTCAAGGTAGCCTTTACAGTTTTCAATAGCTGTTAGGTTTTCTTCTTTTATCCAGGAAAAACCAGCCAATAATTCGCTCAAGCCCAAAGATAACGTGAAAACGGTTTGATGTGAAATCAACATTTTCTTTAGGTTTTCGTAAACACCCCCATCGGAAAAGGCTATAAAAATCCTATATCGTGGAAAACACAAGAATTCGGTTCGTATTTGAATTCTTCCTTGTTCAATAGTCCAGTGGCCGCCTTTTGTGTTGATATGGTTGATTGTTATTCTGGAATGTCGGATGGGAGACTGTATTGATACACCAAGTTTTAAACCAGCTTGTTCTAATTTGGTGTGGTAGGAGGTTTTATCAAAGCCTAAAATTGCCCCAATGATCCCTTTTACCGTAGGAGGTGGCGGAAATGAGAAGGTTAATGGTGAAGAGGTTGTGTATTGCTTGCCAAAATGTCCATAATCTCCAAAAATATCAAATACTACTGCTTTCATGGTTACAAATCTATTGTTTCAATGGGAAGGTTTTGAAGGCATTCTGTAAGAGATTGAACTTTACCATCACAAAAGAAAACTAGATCTGGATCTACACAAACCTGAATACGTTGGATTTTATCTTTCTCGAGCAAGAATCGCTCTTTCATTTTGGTTATATCGATCTGATAATCTTTGGTAGAGCGTATATCTTCTTCATTTTTTTCTGTTATCAATTGGACTAGATGATCCAATTCCCCAATATGGTAGTTTTCATCTGCATACTCAACTCGGAGTAGTAGTCTTGGTTTTTGTCCCACCTTCGATCGAGATATTAAGTTCTTTGTACCATTCCATATACCATCTAACAGAAGCCTGATGTCATCTTCAGTTACAGGCAGTCCTTGTTTTTTTGCAGCATTTTCATTGATGATGCCATAAAATGATATAAGTGAATAAGACAAGAAGTATTCTTCCCGGAATGTCTTTTTTGTGGAACCTTCTGTAGAAGCAAAAGCACCAGTGCCTTTTATGTACTCCAGGTTGACTTTGTGGAGCGAACGACCCATTTTAAATTGAACAGGTCCAGTGTAAGTGATGGAAGAAGATTTTGATTTACTATAGCTAATAGGTAAGGTTACGCCAAAGAGACGAATGTCTATACAAGATTTGATGTTTTCGTCAATGATTTCTTTCATTGTAACCATTAAATCGGTGTCCGAATTACCTCTTCCAAGTTCCTTGGCGATAGGTACCAATTCCTTCTTTTCGATTTTCTTTCCCTCAACTAATAAAAAGTCTTCAGCACGTCGTTTTGCATCTTGGATATTGTCGTCTTTATAAACAATTTCTCTAATAAAGATTTCTTTGTTTAAGTAGTCTTTCCAGTAATCACGAATTGTTCTTTTCAGACGAACATCAGTTACTATATTGATCCCAGTTTCTTCATCTATTCGGGGTTTGTTTTCGTCAAAAGGATCCCCATTTGGGTTGGTGTCACGAATATCATACAAAAACAATAACTCGGAACGATTTTTAATCATCATCATAAACTCCTTCTTCTAGTTGATCTTTATCATAAACAACTGCAAAAACATTTCTTGCTAGATTCATACCCGTTGCGAAATAAAAATTCATCTCATCGGTAGATAGTTGCCAGTTATCACCCGCTGTTAAAAAGTAATAAGATACTTCCTCAGCGATTTGTCTTTTGCCTTTATCAAACGATTTGTACTCATCGAGTTTATTTTGAACCTTTGGTAACAATCCTTTGAAATCTTTTATATTCATTTTTAAACTCTTCAGATTTTTGGTAAATGGCTTGGCACTTCTTTCGCTATACTGTTTATTCAAAAGCGATTCAGTCAGTGCTCCTAAAAGGAAAAGCCCCTTTTTAGCAGGGCTCTTTAAAACCTCATCAAAATGATGAAAAAGCGGGGTATCGAAAACTCGTTCACCCATGTGATCCTCCTTATAAAAGTGTAACAATTGTAAATAATGCAAAAATAATAGAACTTGAATTGCCTTCTGCGTTGTTGAGAATACAAATTCAGAGTTATTCATAAAATCTGTTCGTATTCTGTGGATTAAATAGCTGATAAGCCATGGAGTAGAGATGGGACGATTTTTG
Source organism: uncultured Caldisericota bacterium (assembly GCA_964583965.1). Classification (GTDB taxonomy): domain Bacteria; phylum Caldisericota; class Caldisericia; order UBA6126; family UBA6126; genus JAGLCW01. The sequence goes on along the minus strand of CAZOYI010000164.1, from coordinate 3,533 downwards.
AAGACTTTATCGATAATTTCGAAAAAGTACTTCTTAAGGTCATCCTCACGATTGTTTGGGTCAATTTTTGAGAAAAAGGTTCTTACTGTCCCAAAAGAAAAAGGATGAGCTCTATTGTTTATAACGATATTCTGCATGAACTTATCAACTTCTTCTTTGCTTGTTATAATGGAATGAATTCTTGATGGAACGACATCTTTTATGTGCAGAGTAACTCTTTCTGCAGCATTTGATTTTTCAAGAAACAAAAAGTGAAAAGCAATCGAATCGTTAATGTCATAGGATTCATCGTGGCTTTTTTGTCCAATCGCTTCAAGAATTGCTTCTTCGCTGTTTGTTATGGAACGTAGTCTCTTTTCGCCTTCATTCGATAACGATATTTTTTGATGGATTTTTTGGTCTGGATCATCAACAAGCAGTTCTATTATGCGGTTTAGTTGCTCTTTGTCATTCATTGAGGAGGTAGGGATTAAATAAAACGGTATGCCAGCAAAACTATACCGTAGTTGGCTTTCTACAAAGTTTTTCCCACTTTCAAGCAATTGTTTGCAATCAATACAAACAGGAAAATTTTTCCAAGCTTGAGTTTTATCAAAACCACCAACAATGAACCCTTCTTTGTCTAAAGTGTAAAATGCATAAACACTTGCATTGCCCATAACTCTTTTGTCTTTTTCCCCACAAAGACTACATGTTTGATTTTTATTGGAATACTCCTTGGTTGGTTTTGTACATTCCTGCACAATAATGTTGTTGAAAACAGAGAAGTCCCCTAAGTATCTCCATTCACCCTGATCATCAAATTCATCTGGTTCTTCAAAAAGTATTGAAACAAACTTACTTTCCTTTTTCGGAACACTTGCGATTATACTTTGAAGGTCATTCAATATTGTTTCATTGTTTTCCGCTAAAACTGATAATATATTTCTCAAAAAATCTTGATCAGATTCATTTAAAGAAGGCCTATCTACGTTTTTTTCAAACCATTTCAAAATTTTGTTTTCAAAAGTTTTTTCTACCACAGTGAGTTTTGCAGATGGAGATAGATTGGGTCCATTTGCAGCACCCCCACGATAGGCATATTTTGTGATTAATTTTTTTTGGTATTCCATCAATTCACAACGTTTGTACACATATCCACTAGGACTTTTTGATAAGACAATAAAACATACCGTGTTGTACTTGCCATTGTGATTTGGGTCCTCGACCCATTTTAAAATTTCAGAAGGTGACCTATTTGCCTTATTGGCTATTACTTGGCCAATGTTATAGACAGCTTGAATCATCTCTTTCACCGTTCCTTTCTTGGAAATGGTTTTTTGACTCCCATACATCCCACATGCCCATACCTATTGAATTTTTACATCCTAAACCAGCTTCATATGATATTTTTAGTAATTCCGGATTACCATATAGTACATAAACACCTGTCCAGCATTCTATTGGACTTTCTTTCATTATGATAACCTTCCGGTTTCTTTGAAACGAAAACAGAAAAGGTTTCATATAAAAAGCAAGGTTTTTGGCATCTTTTCTGGTAACAATCTCCAACTTTTTCTTTAGATTACTTTCAATCAGTGTATTAAACATTTCTTCATTTGGGTTGTAATAATGTACCACCTTCTTGTTCTCATGGTTTGTTAATGTACTGTACATTGTGACTGGACTAATCATTTTTACCCTCATACAGGGAGTAAATACTGGTGGCATAATGATTTCTATCCTTGATAAATACAAAATTTGGTTTGATAGCAAGAACTCTCTTTTGGTAAATGTTTCTTCACCAAAATCTTCAATGTTACTGTTGATAGGGGATGCTATATAAAATGATATGTAACGACCAAACTTGAAGTATTTTTGATTTCTACCCTGAACAATGGTTCCCTTTTCGATGATTCTTGAAAAGTGAAATAGTTTGAAACTTCTCTTTTTATGAAGAAAACCTTTATCATGTAGATGGTTAGAAACTGATTCAGAAAAAATTGAATATATCAGACCTTGCAGTGTGCTGTTATGGTGAATTGGTAGCATTATGTCACCATTTCTACTTTCGAAAGTTACTTTTATTCTCATCTATACCTACCTAGTTAAGTTATTTTTTTCTATTCTCAATAAAACTATACAACCATAGAGTGCCAAATTATGTCCCTGGAATATTTTTTTTGTAGAGATTCATCATTTCGGAAATTTCTGATTGGATTTCTTTCTGAAGTGAAACAGGTTTGAGCACTTTTGCATGATAGCTGTGCTGCAAAACCCATTCTTTGATCTCTTGTTGGTTTGCGTTGAGTTCAAGAATTAAGCTTTTGTCGGCCTGTTCTTGGATGGTTTGTGAGCAGTGCCATTTTCGTTCTCGTATGTAAGGAGCTGCGATTGAATCAAACCATATAGTGCATTGACATGATTCCCCTTTGCGAATATGTAGTGAGCTCTTACAATAATCTTGGGGGTTGAAGTTTTCGGGTTTTTTGAATGGTTTACATAGCATTTTAATTTTTAAAATTCTGTCCAATGCGAAATCTCGGACCTCTTCTCTTGTATGACAAAATCCGCAGAAATACCAGATTCCATCTTTGTTGTATAAATGGTAAGGGTCAACCTCTCTCTCTGATTTCGATTGATTCGACATTGTGTAATAATGAATCCAAATTGTTTTCTGACTTGCAATGGCCTTCATCAAAACAGAGAAGCTATTGTGAATATCCTTTTTTATCTGGACGGGATTGGGATTCAGAGAAAGGATAGTGTGGTAGTGTTCTGATGGTAATGTAATATAATCGGAAAAAATCGCATTTAACTTTTTTTCTATGCTTTGGAAAGTACTTTCCAGTGGGGTTCCATGAAATTGTTTTACTGTGGATGTAACCATCAACAATTGAATGAGTTCTTTTTCGGACAAATTTGGTAACTGAAAGCTCCAGTCATGCCCCAGATAATACCCCTTGTATTCTGGTGAATACTCAATTGGAGCATTAAACTCATTTCGTAAAACCTGTATAGATCGCTTCATTGTTCTTACGCTAACTTCACATTCGTTGGCCAATGTTTTCAAGGAAGGGTAACCATTGCCTTGCAAATATAGAGAGATCCTAAAGTACCGATTTAAAATATTTTTATGCATATGTACTCCCACTTTTTATCTCCCTATAAAGGATAGATAATTTGAATACATATTGCAAATCACAACCTACTTTTCCTCTAGCTTGCGTTCACTACGTGAAAAATTTTTCCGATATCATCAGTTTTTTAGTTTATACAAGCTCGTTTTCTTTCACACCAGACAAGGAGAGGGTTTAAGTGGCATTTTCAATAGTAACGTAGTAAACTCAAACTACAATATAGACGATCTGAACGAAAGCGGGTGCAAGATCTACAAATATTAAGCACCCAAATCATCCTTGAACTTGTCCTATTTGCGATCATAGCAAACATGGTACAATAGATTCAATCAAACCTGCAGGAGCTAGATATGAAGTTTCCAAAAACCAGTGGCTATGATCAAACATTTGTTGCGAAACACCTAATGGGACCAA
>CAZOYI010000163.1:0-4895 GCA_964583965.1 uncultured Caldisericota bacterium | reverse complement strand
ACTAATGGCAGCCATACCAAATTTACCAGTAGGATCATCAACTAAACGCTGTCCGGCAATATGATCAGAGTATCCGCGAAGTATTTCTTCTGGAGATGCGTCAAGAGGGAGGGGTTCATTGGCATTGGCAATCAAATCGTCACGAATGATGCCTGCCCATTCGGGAAGGTCTCCTGTCAAAAATAATCCAAAGTTGGCTTGAGTAAGGCCAGAATTGCCATAGGTGAGATCATCAATATTAGGTCGATAGTTTTCAGCTGCACCGACGGTAATACCATTTTTGTTAGGTGCGGGAGCAAAGAAGGTTTGGTTTTCGCCATCAATCCAAGGATCTCCATAGGTCATGTCGCCATTCACATCTTTCTGCTCGTCTACGATACCATCCAGGTCGCGATCGCGACCATTGTCACCAGCTGCCCACACGGTAAGGAAGTCTTGGTGAGTATATTGGAAGTGGTCAACAAAACGAGAGATGGCGTTATAGTCGTAGGTACTGAAAACGGGGGATCCGGGATCGGGGGAATAGCCCTGTCGAGTACGCAGGAAGTAAAACCACCAGCTGTTATTTTGTATTCTTGCTCCAGCATTATTATAGGCATCTAGCATTGCCCAGTGTACAGCACCAGCTGCACCAGCGTAAGCAGGAGCTCCAGGGTTACCAGGAGGTCCTTCTTCGGGAGCATAATTGGTCCCGGATGGATCAATAGGTCCAAATTCAGGAGCATAAACTTCTCCACTTACGTGGGGGACATCGTGGAAACTGGGGAATGGTCCAGTGGGAGGGATATCTTCCGGAGGTAATGGGCTCATATCCCATTTATAAGGGACTTCATCAAGGATATAGTAGCCACAAGGTCTTACGTCTATACCATCACAGTCCCATATAGCGGGTCTAGAAATACTCGGATGAGTTTTTGCGGGGCGATCTTCATTTCTTGGATGACGATCACGGTATGCATATGAGGGATAAGTTCCGCTAGGCCAAAAATCGTATGTATCCCAGGAACGGGTAATTCTTTGAACAAAAAATCGTACATTGGGGGCAACGCCTTTGTAAAGTCCGCCTGACATTGCGCCATTACCGCCAATGATGCTAGTAACATGGGTACCATGTCCCCAAACATCACAGTAGTTTGAGGGACCTCTTGCGCCGTTCCAATAAGCTCTTGCACTATTAAGGTTGTATTCAAAACAAGAATTGGGTCTTGGGAATACAGAGGAATTAAACTGATTGGCACTACCCGAATAACACAAAGGCCAGCCACCATAGGAAGGGCCATATCGAGTAGCGTAATTCCTGGCATAGGGGACTCTTCCGGCAAAATCAGCACTCAATGCATTGTAACCACCAGAAAGTCCACTATCAAATACGGCAACAATTTCTCCACTACCATCCAGGCGAACAGGAGTGTCTCCCTGGGTGTAGGCTTGGTCGACCAGGTGAACACCTACAATCTGGCGTCCAATATCGACTTTAAGTTGAAGGTTGTCTGGAGGAAGTTCAATACATTGAATAGTAGGGATTGCGGCTAATTTGTGGATATTCAGCCAATTGATAGTGATGACGCCTATAGAGAAGGCGTTGTTTGTTGCACTATTTGCAGCAGTTAGATAACCATCTGCTATTTCGTAAATAGGCTTAATTTCTTCGAGAGGATCCACTCCTGCCCAGAAGGAGACAAGAACGTTTTGCCATATATCACGGGCGTGCATGTCAGGGGGGATTTTAAAGGCTGGTACATAGGGCATCATGGCAGATACGTAATTTGCACGGAGGATTTCTCCCTGATCAGCAGGTTTACATCTTACTACATAAGCGTTTTGGTGATAGTATTCTACGAGCTCAATGTTGTTGAGTTTTAGTTCGTTAATCCACTCACCTTTTACTGGGGCGGTAAACTTCACCAAGTAATAATTTGGTTCGTTTACGTCCGAGTAGTAATTTTCCTCAAAACCCTCCGGTATAGTAACACCAATAAAGGATTTTGTATCGTCATTAGCGGGGTAAATAACAGCCCCATTAATGTAAACTGGATTCGGGTCGTTCAATTTTGTAATGAGGAGATGATTTGTTTTCATTTCCTCAAATTGAGGTTTCGTTGCTTTTCCGTATAAATAAGCAGGATATTCTTCGATGACTTCCAATCCGCTATCAAGAGCTTTTTGGATATCACTTGGATGCTGCTTATCAACCTGTACGTAAATTTTGGGTTCTGCTGCACCACTTGAGGTGTACACATTCCCTAACGTCCCAACAATGGGAGAAATTAACAGAAATGCAATAACCAATACAAGCCATTTCTTAAAGTATCGCATAGATACCTCCCTCTGAAACCAGAACAAAATCATAAAAATTCGCACATAATGCTATGCTAAAAAGTTATTATAATTCAGGCGTTTGTCAAGAAAAGTTGTTGAATTTCTTTGGAGAAAAAGTACTACGATTTCTTTTTCCTTTTCTTGATTTCGCCAGGATCTTTCCGAAAATCAAAAACAATTTTACACGTATCTTTTTCGAGCTTTAACCGGGCAGAGAATTTTTTACGTTTGCGGAGTGACCAAAATTGTGTCAGTTTCTTAGTTTCTCCTTTTTCGATGATATCTTTGGCATCTTCTTTGGAGATAGGTTGACTTAAAATGATTTTTCGAATCTGGAAATCGCAATTTGGGTCGGTGCAACCATAGTATCCAATTTTTTCAATCATGTCGGATTGACATTTTGGACATTTGGCAAATGGTGTATCATCAACAATCTTGTCGTAATCAATGAATTCAAACTCAATTTTGCCTTTATCGGTTAAAATCAAGTATGCTTCAAAATTTTTCCCTTTCCCAGAAAGAAACCAAAGAGGTTTGGTAGTTTTTTTGTGTTCCAGAAGAGCTACAAGCTCCGATGTGGGAATTCGACATGATTTGATTTTTTTGGCAATGCTGAAAGAACATTCTGGGTTGGTACATTTACAACTTGATGTTCGTTCTGTTACCGTGGATCCACACAAGGGGCAAATTCCAATTTTACCACCTTCCAGTGAATCAAAATCAGCTTGTTTGACTTGATCGACAATGTGTTCGGTGAAAGTAGACATTTCATTGTGAAAATCTTTTGATGTTAACTTTTTATCTTCAATTTGCAGAAGTTTTCTTTCCCATGAGCCTGTTAGTTCGGGGGATATGAGAGCTTCAAGCTGGACATGGGAGAGAACTTTAATCAAATACATTCCTTTTTCGGTGGGCACCAGATCTTTGCCTGCTCTTTCGCAATATCCAACTTTGATTAAGCGTTCGATAATTTGTGCCCTTGTGGCAGGCGTGCCAATGCCTTTTTCTTTGAGAGTTTCCTGTAATTCTTCATCGGTAATTAACTTACCAGCTCCCTGCATGGCAGATAAAAGAGTTGCTTCGTTGAATCGGGAGGGTGGTTTTGTTTCTTTTTCTTCGATTGTTGTGTTCTGAAGGTTCACTTGTAAGGAGTTTTTGAATCCGTCAAATTGGCTGGATTTGGTTGATTCACCATAGATTTCTCGGTATCCAGGTTTGATGAGGATTCTTTCTTTTGTTTCAAACAATTCTTCTGCAATGTTGGTGATGAAAGAAGTTTCCTGGTATTCCGCAGCAGGGAAGAAAATGGATAAAAATCGACGGACGATTAAGTCGTAAATTTTCTTTTCATCTTCGCGAAGAGTAGATAAACTGGCTTTTTTTGTGGTGGGAATTAATGCAAAGTGATCCCCAACCTTTGTATCATCTACAACTCGTTTTGTGAATTTCATGGAATGATCGAGACTCTTCGAAGCAAATGCTTCATATATTGTTACTTTGGTTAATGTTTTCAGAATTTTCGGAAGTTCTGTCACCATATCGGTCGGTAGATATCGAGAATCAGTACGGGGATAGGTAATGAGTTTTTTTGCCTCATACAGTTTTTGGGCAATCGAAAGAGTATGCGATGCAGTATATCCAAATCGCTTGTTTGCTTCTCTTTGAAGCTCCGTTAAATCAAAGAGAAGAGGATGGTTCTGCTTTTGTTTTTTTACAGAGAAATGTTCGATAACACCCTCTTTGTTTTGTATCCTTTGAATCCGTTTTTCTGCTTCTTTTTTAGAGGCAATTTCATTGATATTGGAGGAGGGATTGTCTTTTTGGAACCAGTGTCCTTCGTACACGACTTTGTTTTCTTTTTGTTCAAACAATGCAAAAAGTTCGTAATAACTACGACTTTGGAATTCTTGAATTTGTTTCTCTCGCTCTACCAAAATAGATAGGGTTGGTGTTTGTACTCGACCGATCGAGAAAAGATCTCCACATCTTCTGGTGATCGCACGGGTGGCGTTAATACCAATCATCCAATCGGCGTGAGATCGACATTTTGCGGCTTCTCCCAAGGAGTCAAAATGGGAGCTATCTTTTAAATCGCTAAACCCTTTTTTTACAGCCTCGCTAGTCATGGAAGAAAGCCAAAGTCTTTTTATAGGTCTGCGGGATTTTGAATATTCAATAAGATTGCGAAAAATCAGTTCACCTTCTCGACCAGCGTCACAGGCGTTAATAATAGTTTCAATACCCCGTTTTCGAATGCATGATAAAACTTCATCTAGTTGTTTTTTTGATTTGACAATTGGTTTTAGTTCGAATTTTTTGGGGAGAATCGGTAGTTTCTCCAATGTCCAAAATTTGTATCCTTTGTCATAATCCTGAGGTTCTGCAAGTTCTAGCAAGTGTCCCACTGCCCAAGTGATGATATATTGATCGGAAACTAGGGAGTTGTCTTGTTTTTCAAAGACCCCGAGATTTTTAGCTAGATCGCGTGCAACTGAAGGTTTCTCAGTAATGATAAGATCTTTCATAGCTCACCTTTTAAAAAAAAATGGTGGACCTGACGAGATTTGAACTCGTGA
>CAZOYI010000162.1:0-4316 GCA_964583965.1 uncultured Caldisericota bacterium | reverse complement strand
AATGGTGGTATAGTAATGCGATTCACTAGAGCACCATTTGGGGCAACAGACAAACATAGGTCAGAAATTGCTTTGGATGGAGTTCAAGAATTTACTGAGAAAGAAATTAAAGATTTTAAGAAATGTGAAGCTCTTTGGTATATCTTAGCTCGAAAACATGGAGTGGGGCGTAATTTTGATGTGTTGTTAAATAATCTAGATATGTCTTTGGTTCAAAAAAACGAAGTGTTGGAAAAATTTATAAAATCAAAGTTTGGAATATGTGGTACTTCAAAAATACAATATTTACCATTTTTATCACTGGAGGAATACTATGTTGCCTAATTTTATTGAGATGACTGTAGTAGAAATGCGTCAAGCAGGACAGCAAATTGCCGTGATTGAAAAGCAGGTGAGATTTGCAAAGGATCAAGTTGTAGCATTAGAACCAATTACACTTCCATCAGAAATGAAGGGTGCTGACGGAGAGCCTCTTGGAATACCTGGTACGGTTCTAAGGTTACAATGTGGGGCTGCATATGCAGTGAAAATGGATTGGGAATCAGTAGAAAAGAAATTGATGGGTTTGGAAGCGGAAGATATAAATGGCACAAAGGAAGCCAAGATTCTTAAGTTTGAAGGAGATAACTAATGTATACATTTAGTCCACCTGTTTGGTGTAGAATAGAGAACAATAGCGTAAAAGATGCTATTTTGAAGGCGGCTGATAATGTGGGAGCACAGATATTCATGTCCGCGAGTTTCACATTCCGTATCGATGATTTTGAAGTCGTACAGAAATACTTTAAGAAGCATGGAAAGACTGAATTAAACAATTTGTTGGTAGAATTTTGTCGAAAGAAATTGGGGGAGTAAAATGAGTAAATACATCAGATTTTCTCGAAGTGATTTATCAGGCAGTTATATTCAACCACTTTCTAAGATATCGGAAGCTGTGCAAACAGAGTTTGAGTATATGGATGAGATTGAATCAGGTACTATAATTTCGTTAGAGGTTGTGGATATGACAGAACAAGAGTATGAAAATTTGCCAGAGTTTACTGGTTGGTAGAATTTTGTCGAAAGAAATTAGGTGAGTGATATGATTTCAAAACGAGACGAACACTTCCAAGATTTCTTATTAATGCGTGGTGTAGAGAATCCTTGTAAGCAGTGTGGTGGGATAGGAGTTAGGGTTTATGGTTCCACTGCTATGTGGAGAAGTGGTATTGGTGGACAGATGGTGTGTTCTGGAGTTTGTGATAAATGTTGGGGTTCTGGGGATGCTGATAAACCTTGGACCGATTTACGCAAAGTAGATAGTTTGTATGAAGAGAATAAGAGACTGATGAAAGAATTGGATCAGTTAAGGAAGAAATAATGTTACATCAAGAAAATAAACAATTAGAAGAGATGCAATCTCAATTGTTCAAAGGTATGTGTGAGTTGAAAAAAGAAAATGAACGATTGAAGAAATGGATTGATGATCTTCAAAGTGGTATGCATGTTAATTGTGTATATTGTGGACATCGTTATTGTCCGAATTCACACACACCTGTGTCAGCGGCTGATATACTGAAGCAGCATGTGGAAAATTGTCCAGAGCATCCGATGTCGAAGTTGAAGAAAGAGAATGAAGAATTGAAGAGAAAAAAAGATTTGTATGATGATTTAATGCAGTTATTGAAAAGATGGAAGTATGCTCATGTCGGAAAAGAGTATGATGCTGTTCGTGAGGACATGAATGCTTTTTATTACGCAAGGTTGAATGAAGATGGGTAGAAAACACACAGAAGAAACTAAGAAGATGATGAGGGAAAGAAGGAAGGGAAAGGGAGCAGGCAGAAAGTTGTCTCAAGCACATAAGGATGCGATTAGGGAGGGGTTGAATCGTCCAGAAGTTAAAAAGAAGATATCTAAAGCTAATAAAGGTAGAAAGTTTACTGAGGAACATAAAAAGAAAATTGGGTTGGCTAATAAAGGGAAACATAGTTCTAAGGGTAGAAAACACACAGAAGAAAGTAAAAAGAAGATGAGTTTAAGTAAAATGGGTGATAAGAATCCCATGAAGGATCCTGAAGTTGCTAAAAAAGTAAGTGATGCTCAAAAAGGAAAATCTTTAGAAGAATTGGGACATAAAGAAGATTGCAGTTGTTTTGTATGTCGTATGAAAAGGGGAGAAGTTAGTAAAGAGGAACATCCTTGGTGGCGTACGGAAGTTCGAGAAGCACGTGAAAGAGCAGTGTTGGATTACATGTGTTCTGATAAGAATCCCATGAAGGATTCTGAAATTGCAAAAAGGAATGGGGAACTAAGAAAAGGACGGGAAAATTCGTACAAAGGATGTGAAAGACCTTGGATTAGCGAAGCTATGAAGGGAGAAAACAATCCACAATGGCAAGGTGGATGTTCATTCTTTCCTTATACCGAAGAATTTAAGTTAGATTTGAAACGTAAGATTCGGAAACGAGACAAGAACATTTGTCAGGTTTGTGGTAAAACTAAAGAGGCAGAAGGTAAAAACATGGCGGTACATCATATAAATTATAAGAAAGAATGTTGTGAGGAGTATAATCTTATATGTTTGTGTGGAAGTTGTCATATTGCGACGAATTCAAATCGCGAAACATGGCAACAGATTTTGTCTGAAAAAGTATGTGTTTGGTTAGGAACTTAAAAAAGTTGTAAGTTATTAAATAGAAGGGGTTTATATGCCAAGATGTGGGAGTCAATGTGTTTTGTGTGATTTTCCGGTGAGGCTGGATACATACGCAGGATGCACACATGCCTGCCGTTACTGCTTTACTCAAAGAAAGAATAAAGATGGTATTGCTATGAAAGCTAAGGTGGAAAACCACGAAACTCCGGATACGTTGCGGAAGTTTATAGCTGGAGATAGACGAGGAGAGTTGGAATGGTGTGATTGGGATATTCCTATTCACTGGGGTGGACTGTCTGACCCTTTCCAACCAGTAGAAGTAGAACGGAAACGTAGTCTAGAATGTCTTAAGATATTTGCAGAGACTAAATATCCATTTATTGTTTCAACAAAAGGACGAGCAGTAGTTCTGCCAGAGTATCTTGAATTGTTGTCTCAATGCAATGTGGTTATGCAAATCTCTTTGGTGGCTCCAGAATATGATGAGCTTGAGCCAGGTGCTCCACCATTTCTTGAGAGGGTGGAGATGATTCGGAAACTCTCAAAGGTATGTAAGAGAGTAAATGTTCGACATCAACCATATATGATCGATGTATTTGATTCAGTCATGAATATTACCATGCCATCAGTATATGAAGCAGGAGCTTACGGAGTTGTTGTAGAAGGCATGAAGTTCTACGATGGTAAACGAAAGGGAACAATTCAGAACGGAGCAGATTTCGTTTATCCGTTGAATGTTCTTCAACCACAGTTTGAAGCTATTCGAGATAGAGCACATGAGATCGGTTTGAAGTTCTATTGTGGTGAGAATAGGTTGCGTTGGATGGGAGATTCATTGAGTTGTTGTGGTGCTGATGGACTTGATGGTTTCAAACCAAATGAGTACAATCTTAATCACATTTATGCTGGTGAAAATCCACAACCTACAGAAGCTCAAAAGAAGAATGGTTCAACAACCTGTTTCAAGACTTTGTGTCAGTGTTCTTGGGCTTCTGAGGTATTAGATCAGTTGACATTTGAGAATGTAATGCGAGAAATTGCAAAGTCAAAGTATGGATATCAGACGATGGGTTTGGATACCGAAGATAAGAATCGTGTATTTGATATTTAATGCTCAAAACAGCAGCAGCACTAAGCAGTAGAGCATCGAGGTTCAGACGGTAACTAAGCCGTCAGGCTGTTACGGTGAAACATTCCGTCTACGTCAGTCAATACCATAGGACGTCAGAATTTGTCCAGTTCTGAATAATCCATTGACGACATTACCGAGGACACCATTTTCCCCGTAAGGGAGGTTGATCTTAAATGATCGTTTTTGTTATTGATGTTAATGGGATGCCATTGTTACCAACGCACTATGCACGAGCACGTAAGTTGCTCCGTGCAGGTACTGCTAAGGTACATCAGGTAGTACCATTTACAATTCAATTAACAAAAGAAGTATCAAATCCAGTTGGAATGTTTGAAGTAGGTATTGATGATGGTGCAAAGTTTGTTGGCATTGCAGTAAAGAATACGGTTACAGATCAGGTAGTTTTTCGAGGTCAATTGAACCATCGTCAGGATGTAAGCAGAAAAGTCAGTTCCCGCAGTATGTTTCGTAAAGCACGCAGATACAGATTGCGAAACAGAAAACCAAGATTCAGCAATCGCATTGGAAGCAAATTAGCTCCAAGGA
>CAZOYI010000161.1:0-5170 GCA_964583965.1 uncultured Caldisericota bacterium | reverse complement strand
AAAAGATTACCGGCGTTGGTTTTACATTTGATGATTTGCTTTTGGTGCCAGCAAAATCAGAAGTTTTACCAGCTCATGTTCTACTTCATACTCGACTGACCAAAAATATTCGGTTGAATATTCCTATTGTGAGTGCCGCTATGGATCGTGTAACCGATTCAAAGTTAGCAATTGCCTTAGCTAGGCAAGGAGGTATTGGAATCATTCATAAGAATTTCAGTGCCGAAAAGCAAGCAGATGAAGTAGATCGCGTAAAACGCTCTGAGAGTGGACTTATCAATAATCCGGTGACAACATATAAAGACAATACAGTGCAAGATGCATTGAATATCATGAAAAAATACAAAATTTCTGGTGTTCCCATTACGGACAAAGACAATACCCTCATTGGTATTATTACAAATCGTGATATTCGATTTGTAACAGATTATTCTGTTTCCATCGATAGTGTGATGACAAAAAAGAGCTTAATCACTGCTCCAAAAGGTACCACAATTGATGAAGCCAAAAATATTTTATCCAACTATAAAGTCGAAAAACTGCTCATTGTGGATGAAAACTATAAGCTGACTGGACTATTTACAATCAAGGACATCGACAAAATAAAAAAGTATCCCCATTCCTGTAAAGATGAAAAAGGTAGATTACGTGTTGGCGCAGCAGTTTCTACTTCTCCGGATTGTATGGAACGAGTGGAACTTCTGGTAAAAGCTGGAATTGATGTGTTGGTAATCGATTCTGCTCATGGCCATCACATTGGCATTATTCAATTGGTAAAAAAGGTTCGAAACTCTTTTCCTGAATTGGAAATAATCGCTGGAAACGTGGCTACAGGTGATGCAACCAATGATTTAATTATTGCTGGTGCTTCTGCCGTAAAAGTAGGAATTGGACCTGGCTCTATTTGTACAACACGCGTTATAGCAGGTGTTGGTGTTCCCCAGTTATCAGCCATTATGAATTGTTATACAGCAGCCCGAGAGCACGATATACCCTTAATTGCTGACGGCGGAATACGATTTACCGGTGATATTACGAAAGCATTGGCAGCAGGCGCATCTACGGTAATGCTTGGGAATTTACTAGCAGGATTAGAAGAAAGCCCTGGCGATTTAATTTATTTGGAAGGCCGACAATATAAAGAATACAGAGGAATGGGCTCATTAGAAGCAATGAAAGAAGGCGGAGGATCCCGTTATTTCCAAGATGCTTTAGATACATCTAAACTTGTTCCAGAAGGAATTGTAGGACGAATCCCCTACAAAGGACGACTTGGAGAATTTGTTTACCAGCTTTTAGGTGGACTAAGAGCGGGCATGGGGTATTTAGGTGCTGAAACTATTCAAAACCTACAGGAATATGCGAAATTTGTTCAAGTAACAGCTTCGGGAGTTAGAGAATCACACCCACATGATATCCAAATTGTGAGAGAAGCACCAAACTACTGGTTAAAATAGAAAACTTAATAGATCTGAGCTTTAATTCTATTGGCTAGTTCTGATGGTATTTGATCATGAACGGCAAGTTCTTTGCAAAGAAACTTTAAACTGCTGAAGGATTGAATTCTGTCGTGACAGATAGTACAGTGATACTCTTTTTGGCAGTTCTCTATCCATCGTAAAAAGTCATTTTTTTCACTCTCATCCATGCGATTGTCAATAAAATCATTTACGAGTAATTGTTTTGAACTACATATGGTTGGATCAGGTTTTTTCATCATATTTCTGGATTCACCCTTTCTTTAAGAAGTAAACGTGCTCTGTGGAGCCTTGAACGGACGGTTCCAATGGGTATACCCAGAATCTGGGCAATAGACTCGTAGCTCATTCCTTCAAGGTCTGAGAGAACTATTACTTCTCGGAAATCGTCGGGAAGATTTTGAATAGCGTTTCGAAGATTTTCGATACGATGTTGATCTAATATTTCGTGATCGTGGGTAGTTTTTGTATCGGGAAGATGATCAAGTCCTTTTTCTGGATGGACCATTCTATTTCTTTTTTGGATAGACGAGAGGAATGTATTGCGCAATATTTGTAATATCCAATTCTTGAAATCTGTTTTTCTGTTAAATGTATAAAAGTATTTCCAAGCACGTAGAAAAGTTTCTTGGGTGATATCATAGGCATCATCTTGATTTTTAGTAAAATATAAAGCAACCCGATAAACATCCTGGTGGTATTGATCAATATAGGAAGTAAATAGTTTTTTATCGTTGGGGTTCATGTAATTATTGTACTGAAAAAAATGGGAAGACAAAAAGAGAAAGGAATAAGGAACCCTGTATCGATGTAAAGCAATATGTTGTGTTATTTGTTGGTTGATGAAATAATCCATACTTAGGAAACATAAGATGGGGAAAATAGTTCACAAAAATGGATTACAAAATGAATACAGTCTCCATTTGTTCTTTAAAATGAGGAGTCTTCTAGGTCACTTAAGAACGTTTCTTTATTGTCGGGGTGGATAAATTCCTTCTTGTTTAATGCATTGACGTTGTAGCTTCTTGGAAGAAATAGATAACTATATTGTGTGATTTTTTCGATTTTACATTGCAACGCATAACAAGCTCCAAAAAGCATAAAATAATACTTCCCGTCACGAATTACTTCTTTTGCTGACGCAATGACTGGGTGACCATTCTGAAGTTTATCGATGGTTATTTTTGCTAACTCTAGTGCTTCCTTATCATCTCGTGGAATAGTAATATAATCAATTTCTAAAGGTGATCCTTCAGAATGAGTTTGATTAGTTTTAAAACCCCTTTTTTGTAAAATCGGTTTTGGAGAAACATTGGGATTGTTTCGTGAGGTGTCTTTTAAGTAGGAGATATTTTCCTTTTCGGGGGTTGGTTCAAGGGTTTCTTCTTCATCATCATCTTCGTCATCAGTAGAGATTGTAAAAAGATTTTTAAAAAAATCAGAGATTTTTTTCATTCGGACCTCCAAAAATGGCACTACCTATGCGCAATAAAGTTGAACCTTCTTGAATTGCATAGTGGTAATCATGTGTCATGCCCATTGATAAAACAGGGAAAGAATTGTTGAATTGATGTTCCATATTTTCTTTCAATGTACGCAATAATTCAAAACATCTATGAATCTCGATTTCATCGGTTGTTTGCGTAGCCATTGTCATAAATCCTTGAATTTGCAAATTTCCATACTGGGCAATAGATTCAATGAGGAATGGTACTTCTTGTGGGGGAATACCATATTTAGTTTCATCTGTAGAAGTTTTTACTTCAATTAAAACCGGATAGGGGTTTGGCAACGTGGCACGTTTCATTTTATTCGATTCTAATTCAGCGGTCAAAGTACTTGCAAGTTTAAGAGAATCAAGGGAATCAATACGGTTAAAAAAAGGAAGCGCTTTTGTAACTTTGTTTTTTTGTAAATGACCAATGAAACAAAAGGAGGGAGAAGTATGCAATGAAGAAGAAACTAAAGTAGTCCTTAGATCTTGGATTTTGGGTATTGCATCTTGTACGTAGTTTTCACCAAACAAAGATTCACCTGATTGTATGGCTTGTAGGATCTGATCTTTTGAAGCCTTTTTGCTTACACACATTAAAGTGACGTCAGAGGGCTTTCTATTACAGGAAAGGCAAGCTTTTTCAATGGATTCATGAAGTGTATGAAGTCTTGATTGAATAGAGTCTTCAGTTATCATTTGTGAGTAGCTCTTTTTCAACTTTTTCCCAATCCAGAAAGACTTCAATTCCCCTGAAATCTTCGATTGGTAACATTTTTTCTCCTGATTTTATTTCCGTAATAATATATTGTTCGGTGCCAGGTTGAATACCTTCTACATGTACGGGTGTGTAAACAGGAGTTTGACTATCAAAAGGGAGATAGTAAATAGCATATTGATTTGGAGAAATTTCTTTAACTGCTGATGGTGGAAGAGCTGCTGCATTGTGGTAACCAAATGAAAAATAACCATTTACTTTTCTTGTATTCAGTAAGGTTTCAACATAGTAAGGAGTAGAAAAACATACAATAGTGTGCTCATCGCTATAAAGTTCTTTTTCAATAATGGTACCGTTTACAGATAGGCTTGCAGGATAAGTTAAAGAAAAAGTTGCAAAAGCTCCTTTTTCAAGACGATCTGCTAGTTTTGATTGGATGAGTAGTATATAGCAGATGGAATCATTGTTAACGACTTTGCATACAAAATCGTTTTCCAGTACTTTTTTCCCCTCTTCGACACGCTCAAATTTTGTGGGGGGTTCCATAATATCATCAAAAGAAATTGTTTTTTGAAGGGCATTTTCGAATGTAAAAGTATCTTCTAATCCGTCTCGGATATAGCTTACAATTCCTTGTGATTGGGCTTGTATTTCGGTAGTTGTTGAAGCATTGGATATTGATGCCATGGGAGAACCAACACGAACAACTGCTCCAGGAATTTTAATTCGGTGAACTATACCCTGAATGGGAGATAAATAAACAGTTTCATTTTTTGCATTGAAGCCGTTACCAAGTATCATGATTTCGGTTCTTGTGACATCAAGGGGTATCGTTGTATTTTTGGGAGAAAGAGTGACAGTTCGAAAAACTTGGACAAGGATGATTGCAGCAATCACAAAACAGAAAGCGATCACTACTATAGACACGGCATCGGTCGGTTTTTTTTCTCGCATAAAATTATTATCCTCTTTTTCAGAAAAGGGGGGCTACCCCATTTGAGATCGTAAAAAGTCAGGAATATCTAATCCATCTTCGCTAGTGTCTTCAAAGTCTTCCTGTGTAACTGGAATAGTAGACGTTTTTTTGATAGAGGGAGTTTTAATTACTTTACTTTGGAGATCTTCAGGAATGCCTGTTGCAATAACTGTAATGTAAACTTCATCGTCTTTTATGCTACGGTAATTTCCACCACCCCAAATAACTTCTGGATCTAAACCGTTGTTCTTCGCTAAAGAAGTGATCTCATTCACACTCTTCATTGCTTCTTCCATGGAGAACTTAAGTGATCCTCGAAGATTAATCAATATTGATTTAGCGGATTCAATAACGGTTTTATCAATCATTTTGTTGTTTACGGCATTATGAGCAGCTTCAATTGCGCGTTGATCACCCTTTGCATAGCCAATGCCAAAATAGGCCTTTCCAGAATCTTTAAGGACTTTTTGTAAGTCTTTAAAGTCTACATTAATAAATCCTGTTTC
>CAZOYI010000160.1:0-10410 GCA_964583965.1 uncultured Caldisericota bacterium | reverse complement strand
CCTGTTTCATACAATAGTTCTGAAATACCACGAACACATTGATGTAAGACTTCATCAACCAAACCAAAAGATTCTTCCATGGGAGCAGACTTTTTTTCCATGGTTAATAAATTTTCATTATCAATTGTGACAATGGCATCTACGTGGTTTTTAAGTTTTTCAATACCTTGATCTGCATAGTTAATCCGTTTTTTTCCTTCAAACAGAAAAGGTCTAGTAACAATTCCAACTGTGAGAATATCTATATCTTGGGCTATGCGTGCAAAAACTGGAATGGCACCAGTACCCGTGCCCCCTCCCATACCAGCTGTAAGGATGACCATGTCTGCACCTTCATACAATTGGCGAATGTCATCTTCGTTTTCTTGTGCAGATTTTTCCCCTAGTTCAGGATTTGCTCCTGCTCCAAGGCCACCAGTAATACGAGCCCCAATTTGCAATTTTATTGGTGCTTCAGAGTGGTCAAGAGCTTGCACATCGGTATTAACAGCAATAAATTGAACTTTATCTAACCCGTATCCTACCATTCGATTGACAGCATTTGTTCCTCCACCACCAATACCTACGACAACAACTTTAGGATATCGTTTCCAAGAGTTCACACTAGAATTATCTGACATCTACTGCCTCCCTTCAAAGGAACTTGTATTGTTTTGATTGTATCGCATTTTTTACAAATTCATTCGTTGATGCTTTAAATAATAAGGAAGGGAACATCAAAAATCAAGTTTTTTGTCAAGATTATACTACATAAAGTTGGACTTTTATGAAAAAAAAGGTTACACAAAGTTCTATTGAACATATGGCATTATAGAGCGTTTTAAAATGATGTGCATAAAGAACCGATAAGAATGTTAAAGATTTGGTTTTAAGGAGATATGTATGTATCGGTGTTTTCTTCAGTGATCTTTTGGCCTTGTTCTGTGTTGTTAGAGTCAGAGGTGTTAGTTTTTCTCTCTTCAGCAAACAACTCTTTTATATTTGAACAGACTGCTTGTTTTCGAAAACGAACATCAATACAATTGAAATCTTTGTATGTCTCCTGTTCTCTTAGGAATTCTTCTGCTGCAATCAGTTTTTTTTCTAAATTTCCATATGATATTTTTTTTCCAAAAATGCATTGAATAAATTTTCCCGAGGTAGATACTTTGGTAAACTCTAGCCCTTTTTCTGGTGAATAAGTAATGTTGTTAATTTGAGGTCCCAAGTAGCTAGAAGTTTGAACAACATAGTGAATAAATGGTTGTACATGCTGGTGGTACAATTCAATAAAGTCTACAGGAATGTGTTGGCTTTCTTGTAAAGGTTCAAATGGTGTAGTAGGAATAGATATCTTGTAGAGCAATTCTTCGTTGCCTTGTAGTAGGGCACCAGTAACATTTGTAATCTTGAGAATGTTTCCCTCAAAATCACAAGGATATAGATAATTATTGATAGAGATATAAAAAACGGTGGAAGGCTCAAAAACAGAGATTTTCCAATGAAACAATCCTAATCGTTCAATCTTTTTCGATTGTAGTGAATCACCAATAATATTTTTTAAAGATATATTCATCGCTGTTTTTGCAGGTAGAAAACCCAAAAAACAATAGGGTTTTAAGAATTGCTGAATTTGTGCTTGTGTTGAAGTGCTTGTTTGAAATTCTGTACAAGGGAAAAACATCAAGAGATGACCTGCTACAAAAATGATAAGAGAAAAAACCGCAAGAAAGATAAAAAAACCTTTCCGAATGATTCTTTTCTTTTTGTTTTTTTTCATAGCTTTCTAGTATTCATGAGGAAATTAAGTATACGTGCCTGAGAGGATTCGAACCTCCACTCTTCGGCTCCGGAGGCCGGTGCTTTATCCATTAAGCTACAGGCACATAACATAAATCAATAGTAACAATTTTCACTTGATTTACAAATATGGCAATATTTTTTAATAATCTACAACCCTGTAGGAGAGCTTTTTTCCCAAGGAAATGTTAAAAAAAGACGCAAAGGTAGGATGGGATAAGGTATTCTTTCTCGCATTTTTTTGGTTAGAACCTTGTGCCACACAGTTACCCACGCAATAGGAATACTTGAAATGTTAGAAACCACTTTCACTTTATCAATTCCGTCAAACACTGATTCAATCTCTGAATCGAATCGAAGGTGTGAATTGCTGATGAGACCAGTTACTTTCAGTTTTGCATGAGCTTGTAACGATCGGAGAGTTTTTAAAATCTTTTCAACAGTGTTGGAGAATGGCCTGAGGGTGTTGATAACAAGATAAACTTCAAGGTTTGCTTCATAGAGAACATCTTGGAATTGTGCTATTGTTGTGCACCCATTTTCTTCTCCCCCCACATCCATAACTAAGTCGAAATTTTGATTACGAAGATGGTCGTAGATGTGAGATGGAACAATGGGCATGTCCATATTGCGTACGGCTTTATCGGGCAGAATTAAGTCGATTCCTAATTCTGTAATTTCTTTTTCACGATCGCGCAAGCGAATATAAGGCTTGATAATATCCAGATCAATTAACTTTATGGGTTGTTTAGGATTTTGATTTTTTTGGTGCAAGACAAAGTTAATTGAGATTTCACTTTTTCCAGAACCCATGTTGCCAATGAAAACCCAAATATTTTTTTGTGATGAAAGGGTATCACTCATATGATTTTGCCTTTACCTCACTTCGTAATACACGAAGTACGTTGAATGCTAATGCTTCCATTTCGTGTTCACCAGGATAGACATCGTAGGGTGCACCTATAAATTC
Organism: uncultured Caldisericota bacterium; assembly: GCA_964583965.1. GTDB lineage: Bacteria > Caldisericota > Caldisericia > UBA6126 > UBA6126 > JAGLCW01. The sequence goes on along the minus strand of CAZOYI010000160.1, from coordinate 7,661 downwards.
AAGGTGAGATTCCAGTTGTTTTACAATAATAGGGGAATATGCCATTCCGCCAGTAAAAATGATGGAATCTACATTGCCTTTTAATACTGCAGCAGCTCTACCGATTTCTTTAGCGAGTTGATATATCATAGCATTCATAATTTTTCTAGGTTGTTCTTCTCCATTTTCAGATCGATCTTCCACCTCTTTTGCATTATTGGTGCCAAGGTGAGATACCATTCCTCCTCGTCCTGCCAATAGTTTTTTCATTTCTTCGTAGGAATATTTTTCAGAAAAACACAGATCAACTAGCCCCAAAGATGGAAGGGTTCCTGCTCGCTCTGAACTAAAAGGTCCGTCGCCATTCAATGCATTGTTTACATCAATACAATTTCCTTTTTCATGAACACCGATAGAAATACCTCCTCCCATGTGTACAACAATAAAGTTGACTTCTTCATATCGTTTGCCCATTTTTTCTGCTGCTTTTCTGGCAACATACTTTTGGTTAAGTGCATGCCAAATAGATTTTCTCTGAATACCTTCTAAACCAGACACTTTAGCAATATCTTGCATTTCATCTACCGTGACGGGGTCAGCAATAAAACCGGGAATCTCATATTGATCACAAAGCTGCTGCCCGATTACAGCTCCTAAATTGGATGCATGGAGCATATAGCGTCCTGTTTGTAGGTCATCAATCATTTGGGGACAAAACGGGTATACACCGGACGTCAAAGGCTGTAAGACTCCTCCTCTGGATGCTATTGCTGTAAGATCTTCTAAGGAATATCCATTTGAAGTAACCGTTGATACAATCTTTGCCTTTCGAAAAGCTAATTGATCAAAAAGCTGTGGGAATTGTTTCAGTTCATCCAAAGAATGAGTAATATTCTCTTGCATCAAATTTATTTCATTTCGGAAAATTGCAATTTTCGTTGATGTTGACCCTGGGTTGATTATTAATATCAACGCATCTTTCATAGCCACCTTCTTTCGTTTAAGAACATTCTTTTGGTGTATTTAGTTCTTTGTTTTAGCTGCACTCATAAGCGCTGCAATTAGGATAGCATTGTATTTATTCTCAGGTGTGTCTGCGCGTGATGGAACAACAATGGGTACTTTTGCTCCTACTGTTACACCCGCGGATTCTGTCTTACCACCACCAAGATATACCAAAACTTTATAGAATATATTTCCAGACTCTATGTTCGGCATGAGCGTGATATCTACATCCCCACATATCTCTGAATGAATTCCCTTGTGTTCAGCAGCTTCTGCAGATACTGCATTGTCAATTGCTAAGGGTCCTTCGATAATACATCCTGGGATTTGTTTTCTTCGATTCATGGTAGTTAAGATGGATGCATCGATTGTAGATTGCATCTTCAATGAAACTGTTTCAACTGCAGAAATAACAGCTACCTTTGGACAGTCTATTTCCAATCCTAGAGAAACTTCAAGGGCATTTTTTAAAATTTCGATTTTTTCTTCTAAAGTAGGAGCAATACAAATCCCACCATCGGTCATAAGAATCATTTTATGGTAAACTGGGCTTTTGATTACACCTACATGCGATAGGATTTTACCCTTTCGGATGCCATATTCCTTATTTAATACCTCTTTGAATAGAATGGGAGTAGGAATTAATCCCTTCATCAAGATGTCAGCAGAACCATTATTGATGAGTTCCAATCCTTTTTGACACTGCTCAATTTTCGATGAAATGGGAATTATTTCAACATCTTCTAAAGGATACTTTCCCTGAGATTCTTTTTGAATAGCTTCTGGTGTATCGATGAGAATGGGATGGATAAAACCATCTTTTGTAGATTGAAAAACTGCATCTAAAACAGCCTCATCTCCGGCTGATACAACGGCCATTTTTACAGGCCTAAGTTCCATCGCTCGTCTTCTTGCTTCTTCAAAATTGTGAATCATAGATTCCTCCTAAAGTATGGATTGTGGATTTTTAACTTATCTACTTTGCAAGGGAGGATAAGAAAGCTCGTTTTCTTGGCGTAAAAGGACTCGGAGAGTTCCTTCTGCTAAGGCTTTCATTTCATCACTCCCAGCATAGACATGAATGGGTGCAATAAAAGAGACATAATTATTGATACCATCGATCATATCCTTACTGTGTGCCATTCCTCCGGTAATCAGTATAGCATCTGGACGAATTGCCATTGCTGCAGACATAGCACCTATTTCTTTGGCTATCTGATAGACCAGAGCATCAAAGATAAAATGGGCCTTCGCATCGTTCTGTTTTCTCATAGTGAGTACGTCACGGAGATCATTGGTACCAAGATAAGATATGAGCCCTGCATCTTTAATTAGTTTTTTGTATACTTCTTTTTTATCGTATTCACCACTGTAACACATGTTAACAACATCTATGGCGGGTAAAGTTCCTGCCCTATTTGCTGAAAAAGGACCTGATTCCATTGCATTGTTTACATCAATAATCCGGCCATGTTTGATACAAGAAACAGATATTCCACCGCCCAAGTGAACTACAACACAAGATGTATTTTCGAAAGTTCTTCCGGTTTCTTCGCAGAAGTGCCTCATTGTAGCTCTACAGTTAAGTGGATGATCTAGTGATTTGTGGAGCAAACCCTTGATTCCTGTCATATAAGATTCTTCCTGAAATTCATCTACGGATACTGGATCAACAATATATGAAGGAATGTTTACCGAGTTCGCAATTTTTAAAGCTAAGACACATCCAAGATTTGAAGCATGTTGTCCAAATTGTACATTTTGAACAGTCTCTATCATTTTAGTGTTTATTCGATATGTGCCAGCTTTCATTGGGCCTAACATTCCACCGCGACCAACTACAGCAGAAAGGTCTTGCAAAGGAACATTAGCAATAGAAAGCGCTTCTAGAATAGCCTTTTCTCGTAATTCTTCTTGATCATACACAGTCTTAAAACCATCAAGATCTTTTTTTGAATGAGCAATTTCTTGGGTAAAAACTTCATTTGAGTCTTCGAAAATCGAGATTTTCGTAGAAGTAGATCCAGGGTTGATTACAAGAATTTTCATTGGCATCATTTCCTCCTCTTGAAAAGAGCTGATTGGGGGCATATTGAAATGCAATATCCACATCGATTGCATTTCTCAGAGTCCCAAAACAGATGTTGATTTTGAATATAAATTGCGTGCAATGGACAAAAAACAGCACAATCCTCACATAGATTGCATAGATCTTTGCGAATTCCTAAAGAGTAGTTTTCCCCCCTATATTCAAAAAAGACGATAGGCTTTTTGATTCGATCACCATAAATTGTCATATGGGATAAAACTGATGTTCCAAAGCCTTTTTTATCTGCTAAACCGATCAGTTTATTTTTGGAGGAAGGGATGTTACAAAGACTTCCAGATACGGCGTCTGCTGAAATTGAATTTTGAGAGAGAACCATAAAAGATTCAGAGGGAGAAGAAAAAACATGTATAAAGCAGTGGATATTGGAAATAAAGGGAGAGATTGCTTCTATAAGGCTTAGGCATCGTCCTTGAAGTGTTTCTTGAACAAGGATTTCATTTTTTGTATAAGTGGGGAGAAACCAAAAATTCGAAGAAGTACTACCATGGAGAGAAAAAATAGGGTCTTCTTCAAGAAACGTAATTGATAGTAAATAGTCGGCTTCTAATATACTATTGGATATATGCCTTCCGCTCAAATAAGATGAATCTTTGAGTGTACCAAAAAAAGCAAACTGGAGGGGGGATCGTTTTTTTGGTAAAGTGGAAAAATGTTCATGTTGCATATATCTTGTGTCTGGAATGTAGCTCTTTAACAAAGGATCACAGGATGGATAAAAATTATCGGCAAGAACAAAATGTTCTGATTTGGAAAAATAGTTTACCAATATCTGCAAAATGGTTTCAAGGTGTAAAAGATGTTTAGCAGAAGGTGCACTGGAAAGATTGAGAAGAAAACCAATTTTTTTGTTATGCAATTTGGATGTTTGACGATCCCCTTCCAATTGTTTCCGAAGCAGAAATTCTATTTCTTCTCTATATTTTTCATCGGTAATATGATTCCAATATACGTTCATATTAACAGTATATATAAAAAAAATCGATCTATGAAAAATGAGATACGGATTCTGTTACTTTTTTAAAGGACAATGAGTAATGTTCAATGTAAACTACCTTTTCTGTAACTTTTTACGAAAATGGGAATATATATAGTAGATATGATTGATGATTTACAAGGAGGCATCTATGTCCGAGAATACTCAAAATCGATACGATGATCGGCAGGAAACAATGGTAACAAAAAGCAGAGTAGGTGGTATTATTGTAGGTATCATCCTATTTTTAATTGGTGGGATGATAGGTAGTTTTTTCTCTGTATATTGGATTGCAGCCAATCCATCGATTCTTCCCGATAGTCCCATTAGAACCGTTCAAATGAACCCTTCTGAAAACGGACAAACCCCTGTCCAGCCCTCAGATCAAACTGACACTGATAACATTGTTCTTTCACATGATCCAATTGTCACCGTAGCTTCTACTGTAAGTCAGTCTGTAGTTAAAGTAGAAGTATTGACACAATCTAGGTATGGATGGCAAAAATCGGGTTCTGGATCAGGTTTTATCATTAGCGAGGACGGTTATTTAGTTACGAATAACCATGTGGTTGATGGAGCTCAGATGATCCGAGTAGAACGCAAAAATGGTGAAAAATACGAAGCTCAGCTCATTGGAACTGACTCTATATCCGATATAGCGTTGATAAAAATTGAAGCTACGAAGCTACCTTTTTTGGAGTTTGAAAAATCCGAGAATGTTCGCGTAGGGGAGACTGTTATTGCAATCGGGAATCCTTACGGATACGAGTATACCGTTACGAGAGGTGTTGTTTCTGCCGTACAACGTGAAATATCGATTCCTGAAAAGGATCCTACACCAGTGAATCCTTTTGAAGGTATGCCCTTTTTTGATTTTCAGGATCCGTTTGACTTCAATATTCCGCAGAATAATCAATCAAGTTCGGCTACGATTCCTATGGTAGGAGTAGTTCAAACCGATGCTGCCATTAATCCAGGAAATAGCGGTGGACCTTTGGTGAATATGGCGGGAAAAGTAATTGGTGTTAATTTTCTTATTGATGTACAAGGACAAGGCCTAGGCTTCGCTATTGACTCAAACACGGTGATAAAAGTAACAAAGGATTTAAAAGATTATGGAACTGTGTCTTGGGCTTCATTAGGTGTAGTGATTTCCGAAAACAACGATGAAGTTGCGAATGCCTTGAAACTCAAGGTAAATACTGGCGTAGTTGTGGTAGAAGTACCTGCTGGAAATGCTCGAAAAGCAGGTATCCTCAAGGGTGATGTGATTATTGGTATGGATGGAAAATCTTTTTCCACTCCACAAGCTCTCATTACGTACATTCGATCCAAAGATCCTGGCAAAGAGATAGAGTTATTGATCAACCGCGATGGCAAAGAGATGAAAGTAAAAACGGTATTGGAAGAATTACGCAAATAGAACAAGTTTTTAAAAAAGCGTATGCTCTTGAAAAGCATGCGCTTTTTTTATTTTCAATTAATCGAATATACTTGTTTTATGGAAAAGGTAATTCAAACTGCTTCTGCTTTGATAACGATCCGCGAATTAACATCAACTGATGAATTTGAGGCTGCTTTTCAAATTCAATCAAAACTGCCAGAATTTTGTAAAATTGGATTAATTCCTTCCTATTATATGCAATTGGTCAGCAATAGAGGTGGTATAATCCTTGGTTGTTTCTGTGATGATCAATTGGTTGGGTATAACTTTGCATTTCCTTGCATTTCACCCACATTGGGAGTTTATTTATTTGCTGATTCAATGGGCTTTCTTCCTTCCTATCAGAAGAAACATCTTGGATATCATGTAAAACACTTCCAGTATAAACTCGCTCGATCAAAAGGGATTCGATATATTGTGTGGACATACGATCCCTTAAAGGGAGTAAATGCCAGTATCAACATTCATAAGCTTGGCGGTAGCATTGTACGATATATGCCTGACCATTACGCCTGGATAAAAAATAACGCAGACCAGACCGGATCAACTTGTTCAAGTTTTCCAGAAGATCGATTTGAAGTCATATGGGATTTATTATCTGAGAAAGTTGCCGAAAGAATGGAAAAAAAGAATGTCACAACATGGGAGAATTTGAATCAAATTCCAGTTGTTCATCCTTTAGAAATTGATCAAAAATTGTTCCAATACTCAAAAATGAACTATCCTGATGTTTGTATTGAAATTCCTTTGGATTTTCAAACAATGCTAACGACAGAACCTTCATTAGCCTTGCAATGGAGACTGTCATCCAGAAAGGCATTTCAGTTTTTCGTGCAAAGAGGTTACTATATTGTTGACTTTTGTCACCTCGATAACCAAGTGACAAAAAAGAACCTGTACATTTTAAAAAAACTAGATTAACTGAAAATATCTCCGTTTCAACTACCCTTTAAACCACTGAAAATGACCCGAAACCGTTGTAAGAACTACAATACCTATAATAATGAGAAAAGTTACGATTGCTACAAACATTGGTGATACTCTTCCCCCAGATTTCGAAGCAATCACTAAGCAGTTTTCTTTTGGACAGGATTCAATGCATTGAAAGCACATAATGCATTCTGAATCGGTTATTTCTTCTTGGTGGCATATGTCGATATTCATCGGACAGACATTATTACACTTATTACATGATGTGCATTGATTCGTGTTACGAACAATAAGGTAAAAACCTAAAGGAGCAAGAATATTCAAGAATCCTCCAAGGGGACAAAGATATTTACAGAAGAAACGATCCCACACAAAAGATCCAATCAAACAAAGGATCAACACCAAAAAACCCCACAAAAATAGGGTAAATATCTCCATGCTTGTGATATGTGCATATGCTACCCATGGGTCAATAGAACGGAAAAATAAACTGGAAGTAAACCAGGGGAAAATAATGAAAGCTGCCAATGCAAGATATTTTGTCCACCGAAAAGGGTCTTTTTTGGTGTTTTTGCGTATTTTTTGTATTGAGGTAAAACGATTACCAACTGAGCTGAAGATTTCTTGCAGAGCACCAAAAGGGCAAAACTGACCACAAAATGAACGTCGAAATAGGAAAGCAGTAATTAAAATGGAGACGAATAGAATTAAGCTAGATAGAGCAACTCGATGCAGGAAATAACCTGTTCGGATCCAATACAAGAAAGATTCAATAGCTCCCGTAGGACATAAAGCACAAACAGATGCAGTTTTTCCAATAATGTCAGGATTTTGGTGTAAATACGCGTTTATTGTCACAGCAGCTAGTATTAATATTAGAATTCCCCATCGTACATATGAAAAGACGGAAGATTTTTTTTTCATATATTTTCTTCCTTAGGTGCTTGAATTGCTTTTTGTAATTCTTGTTGAATAAACGAGAGTGTATCAGTTGTTTTTGCCTCTGCTCTCATCACCAAAATGGGACCGGTATTGGAAGCGCGAATTAAACCCCAACCATCTTCGATTACAGCTCGTACTCCATCAATTGTGATGCAATCATATTTTTCTTGTAAGTATCGTTTTGCATTCTCAACCATTTGATTTTTAATTTCTTCCCTTACTTCAATACGAATCTCTGGTGTAGAGTACATGGTTGGTAAATCAGACAAGAGAGAAGA
>CAZOYI010000159.1:0-4927 GCA_964583965.1 uncultured Caldisericota bacterium | reverse complement strand
ACCCAATTCAATGCGAGTTTCTCCATCCAAGACTTTGAACTGGGGAGCAGCGATTTGTATTTCACGGTTCGGGAAGGCTTCCCAGTCTAGGAAGAAGACACTATCAGGAGAATACGATGAATTAAAACGCTTGTATACAATGCCTGGGTCTGTTTTTGTAGGAGGTGGGTACCCGCAAACGTTTGCTTCATCGGCAGTATTACAATATGAGTTTTGTCCTACAAGGCCGCCTACATAGGCTATGTCTTCGGCAAAGATATAGAAAGATGTTTCACCGTTTACATCCAGACCCAAAGAGTCGTTGTAGGTCATCCTTCCGTTGCCATCAATATCTACAAACAAATAACCACCATGATACGGATGGTTGTAAATCGCACCTAAGCCCCAGCCGATACTGGCTGTCCCAGTTGGATTCTCAGGTCTTTTTGGTGCGCCATCTTTGATGGGTTTTTGAGTAATAGGATCGGAGAAAGGAGGTAGTTGATAATTAGCATCAACATCCCATTCGCCATTGTCATACTTCACCAAGGATGTATTGTAATACACCATACCTTCATGCAAATGATCAAATCCACCAAATGTGAACAATTCTGCATTGCGCCAATCGATGGATTGATTGTCATTAAAATCGAATCCAACATTTAGATTGTAGGGATAAAGATCTTGCATAAAGTGATCCGCAAATAAGAACCGGTCTTTTTCGCTGAAATTCCACGATTCAGGTCTGCTTGTATAGACAGTGAAACGGGCTGTATTCTTGATACCACCACCACAAGTACTTACACCCTTTGTGACGCCTTTGATCGATAACCCTCTTGCATCACGCACAGAAACTTTTACTTGGTAGATACGATTGTCTGCTGCAGTAAGAATAAAATCGGGTTCACCAGGAATAGTATATTCAGTACTAGACGGATCTTCAAGGTTGGTCACTCTGTACTGTACATCAGGGAGTTCTACTTTCACTCTAGCAATTCCCTTGTGTCGTCGATCTGGGGTGTAAACTTCTACATCAAATTCACCTTTATCGTTAGCACAGAAACCTCTAAATACGTATTGACCAACGGATGCATTAGAGAAATCAATATGGATCGGATTAAAAGGATTGTTTGGTTGGGAGTAGAGGGTGTTGTTATTTGCTTCACGATAATCATCATTGTGCAGGTCAGTACGGAGCCAATAATATTCTGGTAGTGGGTCAGGGTGAGCGTCCACAAAAAGATGTTCCCAAATATCTTCTGGTTCTGCTCTGTATCTCAAAGGTAAGCCTTTCATAAACCCTAGGTCTGCTCCGCGAGTCAAATCTACAGCGCGTCCATCTTCATCAGTTACACGGAATGTCAATGGTGAACTAGGATCTACCATTTCAGGAACACATCCTGCTGTTAATACAGTTGGATTCACTGATACAGAGAGATCTAGATGGGGAACAGGATTAATTCGAGCTTGTCCGGCTAAATAAACTTCGTGGGAGAAATAGGACAATATAGATTCCATTTCATCTCCACCATCTTTTGTGGTTTCTCTAGGAATGAAAGCTCGGTCATTATTGTCATCTCCGTACTTATAAGCACTAATATAAATAGGATTGACTTCCCATTCAGAAACTACGTGATCAGCATCTTTCATCATAGAGCTATCAAGAGTAGAATCATCGCTAGCAAAGGAAATAAATCCAATATCGGTTCCAACGTCAACAAGTTGGTTGCCATTTTCAGCAGAAAGACCAAACACATATTTACCATTGTTCACGTTGTATGTTCTTCCGTCAATTACGCCACCTTTCCATGTATTGGTGGCCAAATCATAAGTTCCCATGATTTCAGTTTCATAATCTGCAAAGGAAATCTTTCCATCTTCATTAATATCACTTGCTTTAGGATATTGAACGGCAGAATTCTCTTCTCCAGAGGCCATGCGAGAAATCAAAACAGAGGACATTGGCATTCCTTCAACATAGGAATCACCAAATCCGAACTGGCCATCCATCTCCATTCCTCTACCCCTCATATTCACGCGTATTCCTCGGTCTTGCCACAAGTAGACATAGGCATCGTTACATAAATCAACATCTTGGAATGTTTCGAATTCTTCCAAGGTAACACTTACCGTGTGATCCATTTCGATTTCTAATTCTTCTGGTATATCAGATATAGAAAGACCGTGAACCACAATGCCGTCTGTTGGAGGTTCTGCGCAACAATCTTGGAACTGCTTGATAGTGCCATCACCTAATTCGACTTGGATTGTAACTAAGCCAGCTCCGACAGGGACAATTTCATCTACAACTATAACATTGGATAAACCTGTATAATCTAGGTCATTTCTTTCACGAATAACGGTATTTACGATAGATTTTCTGCGTTGATCGGATTCAGCCCAGTTTGCACCAACAATTTGAGTCCAATCTTTCCCAGAAAATTCATACCAATCACGATTCGTTTGATCAATAACAACCTTACCAGACCAATCCCACAAAGTGGGTAAGTTCATTCCATGTCCTAGGCTTAATGTAACGGTATTCTTAATGTGATTCGTTACCTGAGGCCGTTTAAAAGGTCCTTCGATAACAATCCGGTTTATTCTCTGATCAGGGGGAGCTGATGGATCTAGGGTTAGGTTTTTCCCTTCCCCATCTTGGAGAATAAAATAAAACCCGTAATCAGACATAGGACCAAATTCCATACCCAACTTGTTAAAGTCAGTAAATTGATTGGTATCTACGTCATCGTACCAATACCACCACCATATTGCAGGATATGAGAAATACATGTTCATATCCATCATGCCATAAGCACGTAAGAGGTGGGTATTTCCTCCAGGATAGGCGCGGAAGTCTCTTCCAACATCTTTTACGATAGGATCGTAATAAAAAGAGATTTGAGGAGTGGGTGGAGGCATTTCAACTGTAGGAGGATTCATCGCATTTCCAGCAGTATAATTTGTTTCAGAGAATTGCAAAGAATGGTCTACTATTCTCATTTCAGAAAAGTTTACATAAGGATCTGGGGGAAGAACTTTAAACTCTTTTGTTCCACAATAATCAATTCCTCGTCCTTTAAAATCAAAAAGCAGGCTTTCAAGTGTTTCTTCATGAACGGCGGTAGATACGAAATGAGGGGGATGATCAATCGTATTATTGTAGTCGTATATAATATGGTCTGTGTAAACTCGCATTCTCAGTTTTGTAGAGGCATCACGAGGGACAAAAACCATTTGGATTTCACCACCTGGATCGCCAAAACTAACTTGTCCGTAATTTGTTAGCAAGGAATTTACCCCGTAAGTGATGACTTCAAATCGATTGATACCGTCAACTCTAAAATAATCCCCTGCGGTAATTTCGTTATTATAAGGTAGATTGCCAGATCCTACATCGCATAAAGGTCCAAGGTTCTTTTCAGAGCAATCCATATTAATCCACGATAAAGTTCGAAAATCTTCGTTATAAATTGGCTTGTTCATCTCTGGATCTGGATCGTGGGGATAATAAGGAGACTTAGATAACACATCGGTTCCATTTAAAATGCCATAAGGAGCGGTGTCTTTCCAGTACCAATACAAAAAGCTTCCATCAGAATTGAGCTGAACAATAACTTTGGGTTGAACTTCAAAGTCATCTCCCCAAAGATCTTCAAACAGAAGATCTTTGGCAGTAAAAAGATAGCTAATTCCTGCTTTGTGCACATTGTAGTTTGCATATGTAAGATGACCATACGGTACAGCAATTCTTTCACCATTAGGATCATTTACATCATTGGGATTGTCAGCATCAATGAGCCTAACGGAATAATTTGGAAATCTTTCATACAGGGTTTCTACACATTTACTAGCAGCAAATATCTTGATATCTTCAGGTTCTACTAGGAATTCTTGGAGAGAGTAGCAATCGTAATATTTGGAGACATTCTTAGGTATACTAAGGATTTCAGCAGCTTGCTCGTAAAAGTCTCTTCCGTATAAGTCAAGATTTCTGAAATAATTAAAGGCTAAGATCATGAATGGCATAGGTAAAGGAGCATCAAAATCATTCACTATACCCAATTCATTCTTGCTCTGATAAGGATACATAAAGGTATCTTTATAATTCTCTATGGGTAAAATATCGGTTACTCCACCAGAATCCTTAAAAGCCCAGATACGAATTGGATAATTCGTAGCATGCGTGCCGGCTGAGCCTCTATATGGAGTCACTTGAATAGTAAGGTTCTGCGTCTCATGATCAAGCTTCTTGATAGCTAAGAATGGGTTCGATATTGTATTGAGAATTTGCTCCCAAGATCTTTCTTCAAAAGTAGCATACCAGTCAACAGCAATAGAATCTTCTATGATGACATAGACTTCTTCTCCTTCTTTCAAAGGAGTAGTAAGAGCTAGGTCAACTTGTGTAGTTTGTTCTACCTTAAAGGGACTGCTTAAGGAAACTTCAAGTTTCAAATCACCAGGTTGCACTGGTTGATCAATAAAACGGAAATCGCAATTGAATCCAGCGGATATTTTGTGAATAGGATTTTGGTAGTACCAAAAGTCTCCTGTTGAAACGGTACTGCCGCATAAATAGGAACTATCATTAATAGTAATGTCCATCAAGCGAGTCATGCCAGATACAACTTCAACGTCGTAAACAGAATAATGGGGTTGAGCGTGGGAATAGGAAGAATATGAATCAACCGATTCTGGGCTTCTATAAAGTGCTTCTCCATTATCGTACCAGTGATTTATATCTAGATCGATTTCTGAATGAACTTCATCTTTAAAGAAATAACGAATCGCCCATTCATCTTGTCTGGTATCATAGCGATTGAAATAGCGTAGAGGAAATCCCACATCGGCGTCGCCCTCACTAACGATGGTGCCTGCATCGTACTGAATCTCATTGCCAGAAACGATTACATGAACACCATTGATACGAATATCGCCTTCATTG
>CAZOYI010000158.1:0-3791 GCA_964583965.1 uncultured Caldisericota bacterium | reverse complement strand
ATCATCGATAAAGTTAATTCGTTTGTGGGGTAATCTTTTGTTCCAGTGAATTTCACCGGTGGGGGATATGGATATTATACAAGCATAGAAATCCCCGGTATCTTTTTCAGGACAAGAACACACAAAATATCCATTGGAGGAAGTATCGAAAAAAGCTCCTACTAGAGATTTCTTCTGTGGGATATCCTTCGTGGACCACATTGTTTTTCCCTTTGCATCTATACCCAGCACTTGACCATCATAGGTGAAACAGAAAACAATCCCTTTTGGCGAAAGGTAATAGTCTTTAAGCATCTCATCTTTTTCCCATATAATGTCACCATCAAAAGATATCAGGTGCAAAGATCCCGATTCAGCCAAAATACCTTCCTGAGTAATGGTAAGTTTATCTACCGATCGAGGGTGATAATAGTCCTTCTTATTCCATCGAACTTCTCCAGAAGGGCTCAAAGAGTACAAATAAAAGTTTTCCCCGATGAAGTAGCAATTGCCATCTTCGTCAGCTGCTGGAGCAGTCATGGCTTCTAGAACAAATTCGTATTTCTCGGGCCAATGGTATGTCCAGGCTAGCTTTGGATTGTCCACACTGGGGTAATCGGTAGAAATTGGTGTGAACAGCGTAAAAGATTGATTTGAATCAATTTGAGTACCTATTTTTGTGCACGATACGAATGATATTGAAAAAAGAGTAACCACCACCATCAGACTCATTATCTTTGTAAATTTCAAAATGCTTCCTCCAGTATATCGGTTTATTTGTTGGGATCAGTATAGGTACCCCAATCATTCCTACTTATAATTCTAGTACAAACAATGTTTTACGCAAGGGTTCTTCAGAATAGAGAAGCATTTACAATATACACATAATATGTGAGTCACGCTATCTGTGTATCCATAATTCTCACTGTGAAAAGGTTGATTGGACGGATCTATTCGGCAGGCTTCATAAGGAGAGGAGCTCTTTGAATGGGAATGGTGAATGCGCCAGAAGAGTTGGAGGCGTGAGTTTGCGTGCGGAACAGAGAGTTGAAATCTTGGGTTTCAAGCCCTTTTCCAATGAAAGCGTCGGGTACCATTTCTATGGTTGTGACAGATTGTGTATTGGCAAATACAGTGTTTTTGAAGGTTACTTCCATGGCTGGTGCTAGAATACCGGGGTTGTCATTTCTCCATAGAATATAGGTAGGTTTGCCATCAGGGGCATTCCATTTGTACAGTGATATATTGTCATCGCTTTGAATTAGTATAACCTGGGATGGCTTCAGTCCTTGAAACTCTTGAGTGAGGAGCTTCATGGTGAAGTATCCTAGTTTTTTGACTCCCAAACCTTGGTCAAAGAATCCTTCGCCATCGTAGATGAAACCAGTATGATCAAAATATCCAGCATCATGTCTGAACCCTTCCATGAAACCAAAAGCCATTAGCACCTGCTCAATTCCATTGGCCCAGGAATAGAAACACCGCTTGACTAGGTCTGTTGCTTGCTGTTCCTCGGTCTGGTAGGTATTCCAGTCGAGAGGATCGTGCAATACTCCTGCATACGTTCCCATTTCCGTGATCCATATGGGCAAGGTTTCGGAGAATCCTGCATCTACAAGAGTTTTACGAATCTCTTTGAGTACATTTTGACCTGTCATAGTGTCCACAAACTGATATTCACCAAAAGCATTTCCATACCAGTGAAAATCGAATCCATCTATGTATTGCCCGTTTAATTCTTGCAGTACAGCTGGATAGAACGTATCAAAACCTCGCATATAGCTATCAGGAAAACCTGCTACCCCTGCCATTAGAACAAAAGCATCGGGGTTGGCTTCTTTGATGGCTTCGTAGGTGATTTTTTGGTAGGTGGCGTAATCGGATCGAGGTGATCGAAGTTGGTGAGATAAGTTGGGTTCATTCCCCACTTGCCAGTATCGTATTGGATTCATAAGACCGGGCATATCATCAATGCCATCTCCATCGTATCTTTCTACGACGGCTTTTACAAATTCTTTGTAGGAAGGTATGTCGATTGGGATCCAGGTGCCCGGTACAAACCGACCATAATCTCGCATGGAAGGCTGCGCTGAAATATTTCCCAGAATACTTATATTGCTTGGGACAGAGAACCATTGCAAATCGTACATCTGGAAGTTGTATAGGGAGCTTTTCAAATCGGGTTGCACTAGTGGCCAGAAGGCATAGACTCCTTCACGGGTCATGTTGACTCCTACATGATAGGCGTGGGCATATCCATTTTCTGAAAAAGATGGATGATTAATGCTGGCAGGGTGGAATCCAATGGGGGGAGCATCGGTTTTTTGTGTTGTACTTTCGCCTAAAAATGGGGCTGGTAAGATTTCTATAGGCAAATGATTTTTATGGACAACTTCCTGTAGTGTATAACTATGATTTCCTTCCGAATCTACTTGGTGCAAAAAATCGATGCATTTTTGAAAAATAGGCAACTCACCCGAAGAACTATGGAAAACAAGTCCATAAACGCTGTTTTCAGAACAGCTGGAAAAGGTAGAAAACAAAGCAGGAAGGATGCTAGGGTTTCTTCCAGGTAGAAAATGAGAAAGCCAATGTATGGTTTGATCCTTGATAGAACCTTGTAGAATATAATCGTTGATACCAATGCGAGGAGAAGTACCATCGTTCCGTTTTCTGACACCTATCATCCCGGTGTTCATGAAACCTGAACTGGTATCGATGGTAATTCCCTGTGGGATTTCATTTTTATCAAATTCAGCATTCATGCACCCCGTGTGTATATCGGGGTTGATCGCTTGCCATATATTCATGGCATCCTCTAGGGTTCCAAGGTAGGTTTCAGGATGCTTCACTTGAGATCGACCAAAATGAATTTCTTGCCATCTTTGTTTCTGGGAAGTTTCTGGTGAATAATTGGTATAGCCATCCCATCCACCATGTCTTATGCCATGATGATGAGCACTAATCTCGTGACCTTGCTCCTTCCACTGGGCAAGGAAAGGTTTATTCTCAGGTTCAGTGAGTAAGGGAATCCACTGCGGAGTAAACATGAGCGTGAGATGAATGTTACGTTCGTTAGCATACGATACCATGTCATTAAGAATATCCAAATTTTCTTGCAACTCTTGACGGAGGGGTTCGTTATGGATAGCAATAAAATACTTGGGTGGTTGTTGAAGGGTGTTTTGAAACTGGGGGGAAGCACTGGATTGGATGGGGGAAAAGGGTGACAATGCAAGGACAAATACCAAGAGAAACGTAATGTACCATTTTAACTTCATTCATTATCCTCCTGTAAGAGCGGTATATATAGTATACAGCATTTGCATCTGAATAATTACACATTGTGCCTTAAAGATATGTCTATAAATATGCAAGTATGGGAGTAATTATTGTCCAAAAATATGCATATAAGTTGACAATGATTGTCTGAAAATATGCATGATGAATTGCAAAAGCTTTCTATGTAAGGTAAAATGAATAATGCACATATGGCTTTTACATTTCTCTTTTTTTGCTTGTAAAGGAGTGATGCATGCTGAAACGTAAATTCATGCAAAACCTGCTAGACTGGAAAAATAACAAAAATGCAGAATGCTTGCTTATTAAAGGAGCACGACAAGTTGGTAAAACCTTTATTGTAGATTGCTTTGCAAGAGAACACTATACCAGCTATATTTCTATAAATTTCGAAGAGATTCCCAGGATGAGAGAGATTTTTGATGGAGATTTATCTTCCGAAGAAATCATCAAAAAAATGTCACTGCTTATTCCAGATATGCGGATTATAGAGGGGAAAACTCTTATTTTTT
>CAZOYI010000157.1:0-12197 GCA_964583965.1 uncultured Caldisericota bacterium | reverse complement strand
GACCAATCACAATCGAGAAACTTGGCAACAGATTTTAACTGAAAAATTGACTAAGCGGAATGAGTGGGTGTAATGTCAGACTGGAATTGGAAATCACTCACAATGGAGCAGTTGATGTGGGCCTTTCAAGGCGTCGAATTCAAACGCACACCCAGATGGCACCAGATGGTGTCTTTAGCGTTTGCAGCCGAAAAGGAGAGGGTTGCATTTTGGCATGGGGTTGGTACAGGCAAGACTCTAGCAGCTTATTATACAGCAATGTTGTGGGGGTGTGAGAAGATTTTAGTAGTGGCTCCTAAATCAGCCCTAAGTTCTTGGATCAGAGATAATCAATGGACAGATTATTCTTACAAGTTAATCAGTGGTACTACTGAAGAACGTAAGTTGCAGATGCAAGGAAAACAGAATGTCTCCATTATTCAATATGAATCCTTAAAAACCGTGTTTGCTGAGTTTAGAATAAAGAATACAAAAAATACAAAAACAAAGAAAAGAGCTTGGATTGTAAATCCAGCGTTTTTTGGTAAGTTTGATTGCATCATTTTTGATGAAATGCATAGATGTAGTTCTTATAGTTCTCTACAATCAGAAATAGCATTGGAGTTGAGTAAGAGATCAAAACATGTAATTGGTTTAACAGGTACTCCAGTCGATCGTGTTTTATTGGAGTTGTTCAATATTTATTATGTGTTGGATTTAGGTAAGGTGTTGGGGAAGAGTTTTTGGAAGTTCAGATTAGATCATTTTCAAAAGAATTTCTTTGACTTTAGTATTAAAGCTGGACATAAAGAGAAGATTTTGAAAAAGGTTTCTCCTATCACTCTTAGTTTTTCTTCTGAAGAATGTATGGATTTACCTCCTTGTCAACATGAAGAAGTTTTGGTGGATCCCACAGAAGAATTTTTGAAATTAGAAAAGAGAGTGATAACCAATCGACCAATTCAATTGTTGAATTCACAAGATATATTTCCTTTACCTTCTGTAAAAGGTACCAAGCTCAAACAGTTGACCGGAGGGTTTATATATTTAGGAGATGAAAAAGAAAGAAAAGTTTATCGATTGTCAGAGAATCCAAAATTGGAAGTGTTGTTGGACATTTTGCAAAATGGTGAAAAGACAATCATTTTTTATGAGTTTTTAGAAGCAGGAAAGATAATATGTGAAGCATTAAAGAAACAGAAAATTCACTTTTCTGTGATGCAGGGTGGAATGTCATTAGAAGATAGATTAGAAGAAGAAAGGAAATTCCAAGGTGGAGGTAACCAAGTAATTTTAGTGCAGATTTCTGGAGGTAGTGAGGGTTGGGATGGATTTTCCGCAAAAGTAATGATTTTTTGGGACATTGTTGCCTCTCCAAAATTAAGGACTCAGTGTGTTGGGAGAATGGTTCGATCGGGGCAAACAGATCCGACTGTAGTATATGAATTGATGTTGAGTGGGAGTATAAATGAAGTGACCAAAAATAATCAGACGGATCGGAAAAGTGAAATAGACGGTATAATGGAATATCTAAGAAATTACGAATTGAGGAATTGAAAGGAAAATAGATGCCATACATTACGAAAGAAGATAGAGAACGAATCCAAAGTATTCAGGATAATTTGCTTTGTGAAATTGCTACAGCTGTTCGAAACACACAGGATCTTAGATATGTGATTGCTGGTTTGGCCCACACGTATCTTTCACAACAATCTGTGGAAATGAAATCAGTGACCAAACGAATACTTCAGATGAGAGATGAAGTGGTTTCTTCAAACACAATTCCATTTTTGAGTGATCGTATGAGATCATTTTTATTGGAGTTTTCTTCTGATAAAGTAGGTGAATATAATTATATGATAACGTATGTGATTCATATTTATCTGCAACTTACAGTGGGAATGTCATATACCAATATTAATCAAGTGATTGGTGCTTTGGAAAAGGTGAAATTGGATTTTCAAGATGTTTTGTCAGGGATGCGTGTAAATGATCCAATCACTACCATTTTTGATCATTTCTTTGGCATTTTGGTTTGTGTACAAATGGAGTTGTATCACATGGTGGCTCGTCCTTATGAGAATTTGAAATTGAAGGAAAATGGAGCCATATCAGAATTGGATGCAATACACGAAAAGGATTTGAAGCAATATGGGAGACCTCATCAAATAATGTGATTTTGTTTTTCAAAATTATAGGTTATACTTTGAGTAGGAGAACGAAATGCGAATGTTTCAAGAATATGGGTTGTCTCCTGAAGCAGAACAATGGTTGTTGGAAAATTGTCAAGTAGTCGGACGAGATAAATGTCCACATTGTGGGGAATTTACCAAAACACAATTAAAGGTTGTGTCCACCAAAAAGGAAGATCATTTTTATGGAGATGGTCCCCATTTTGCTACATATGTGAATAAGCAAGGATTTTTTGTAAAGGAAGTTACACAATTTGAGGCACACAGTAGTGGTCCTTGTCATTTTAAGTGTTTGCAGTTGGAAGATGGAACTAAGGTTGGTAAATGGAGTGCAGAACAAATAAACCATATGTTGGGTGACATTTTTCTTGTAGAGGAATAAAAGGTTGACGAAATCAGAAACCAACAATGCTATTGTTGTACGTTTAGCAAATGTGCGTCCACACCCAAATGCAGATCGGCTGAAGTTAGCTACAGTGTTGGGTACACAAGTAGTTGTGGGATTGGATTCTAAAGACGAGGATTTGATGATTTATTTTGATTCAAATCTTTGTTTGTCTCCTGAGTATTTGAAAGCTAACAATTTGTATTCAAATGCGGAGTTGAATCGAGACATTACCAAGAAAGGATATTTTGGGTCGACCGGACGGGTGAAGGCTCAGAAGTTCCGTGGTGAATTTTCAAATGGTTATGTAGCTCCCATAAGTTCATTGATAGATTGTGGAGCAATCATATCGTATGATGATCTTGATTTACAGGAGGGAGATGAATTCACACATATCAATGGAGTGAAGATTTGTGAGAAGTATGTTGTTCCCCAAAAGCAGTCTGGATCTTCTGGTTCAAGAAATCATCAGAAGAAGGTAAAACGTCCTAAGTCCAAAATGTTTTGGAAGCATTGGGACACAGGACATCTTATGAGAAGGTTGCATGAGATCCCTGATGGGGTGATTTATATTGAAGAAAAGGTTCATGGCACTTCTGCTCGCACAGCGAATGTTTTGTGTCCTACATATCGACCCTGGTGGAAGTTCTGGGCTCCCAAAGAAGAATGGAAGGTTGTGAGTGGTACCAGACGCGTAGATGGTATTGGAGGTCACATTTCTCAGGTTCGCAGAGAGGTAGAGCAGAAAGTGGCACCACACCTAAGAAAAGGTGAACAGATCTATTACGAAATTTTTGGATGTGCAGGAAATTCACAGATTCAAAAAGGGTATCCATATGGTTGTAACTACGGACAATATTGAGTGATGTTGTATCGTGTGACAATCACCACACCAGATGGTTATTGTTTTGATTTGTCTCGTGAAATGGTGTATCATCGTGCAAAGGAATTGGGTTTGGAAGCTCCTTATGTGTGGGGTGTTGGAAGTTACGTGGCAGGAGTAAAACATGCTTCGTTGCCGACAGTATTAAAAATGTCCAATTGGAATTTTAGTCGACCTTGTTATACCTTGGAAGTTTTAATTGGTACAGTGGAGGGACGTTCTAAACTTGATGCAGATACGCTATTGGAAGGTATTGTGGTGTGGTATCAGCAAGTTGATGGAACTTGGAATTGTTTGAAATACAAAAATCCTGAGTTTTTGTGTAAGGAATCGGAACAGAAGGATGAAGGTGAAGGGGATGTTGAGGATATTCTATGATTCGAGCTATTAAAAATTGGTTTCACAGTTTACGGAGAATATTGTATTGGGTTCCGATCTTGTGGAATGATCGATGGTGGGACTCCTTCTATTTTCTTCAGATAATTGAGCATAAATTAAGATACGATCTGGAGAGATACCGTAAGTGTGGTATGGCAGAAGATGCAGACAGAAATGCTAGACAAATGCAGATAGCTGCTGAACTCTGTCGCAGGATAAGTAAAGACAATTACACGACTCCTTGGGAAAAGGAAGCTGTGGAGAGTGGTAGACGATTAATGAATTACATGGAATCAAACCTAATCGAAAAAGGTGATTTGATTTCGTTCAGTAGTGAGGGTTATCAAGAAAATCCAGATTTGCGTAGGAAAGCTCATTGGGCTTTTGAACGTGAGGATGAGATGAAGCGTCAGGATTTGGATTATCTATTGAGATTATTTCGAAAACACATGTTTAGCTGGTGGGATTAAATGGAAGAAGACCTTAATAAACTTAGAGACTTAAAGATATTTGATCCAGTTTTAGAGTGGGATATCTCTTTTTTGGAAGAATTGTATGCAGTGATGTTAGATGTACATATATGGACTCGTCCAGGGAATAAATGGTTTGATCCAAGTTGTCCTGGATTTAGTGATAGAGTAAATAGAATAATGCAATGTATGGAAGAACATGTGTTGGAAGAAGGGGTTGAAATTGTTCCCTTAAAATCACCAAAGAAACAAGAGTCAAAGTCTTTTTTCTGAAAATGGGAGAATGGAATGGTAAAGTTGTCCCCGAACACACAACCAACACACAAGTATGTAGCTGGTGACGGACATGTTTATTTGTGCATACCTTGGACTCGTCACACCATTTTGGCGATGTGTAATGATAACAAAACTTGGATGCCTGAACCTATTTGGGTTGGTGGTGGTGTGCATTCATTAAAGTTAGATATTTTTGGTTCTGACCCGGATTAACGAAAGTTTTCATTTTGTTTTTGTCCAATATCGGTTATACTTTAAGTAGTGAAGGAAACCGAAAACATCTTGAAAGGCAACAAAATGGAAAGAATCATTCAGGTCGATCTTTACGGTGATTCTATTCATGTGTTTGTTTGTGGGTATGCTATCAATGATTCAGAATCAACGATGCCCACAGCGTATAAGCTTGCCAGATCTTTGGGAGCCAAGAATATTTATGTTTCGGACTATACCGGAAATTGTCCAAAGAGTTTTTGTTTGCCAGTAAATGCCGAAAATTGAGAATAGGGGTAGACTAATGATTCAAGGCATGAAATACATCATCTCACATTTAACAATGGGTGATGAGTATGGGGTTTATCGAGTTACACCAGAGAAGTATCGGTACTTACTGTTTGTATGTACCAGACGTACTGAGGCTATTGAGCGTGGCAAAGCAGTAGCAAAAGTATTGGGTGTGAAGTTCCAGAATTGGATTCCCACTATTACAGATGATCAGCAAAAGAAAGAGGATCTGGACGTGGATCCGAAATCAGCTACATTGCTATCTGTGGCTGAAAATGAGCCTGTGCAAGAGACTCGAACCTTTGTTAAGAAAAAGGTGATGGGTGTGACCCAACGTTGTAAGGAATGTTTGGAAAAGGGTATGACTGATGATGAAATCGTGGAGGATATATTACCTAGGTATTTGGAAGTAGGAAGGGAACGAGCAGAGTCAGAAGCAGCGATCCGAAGTCTACTGTTTTATGCCAAGAAAGGATGATATGTTCTATGAAACAAGCAGCCACAGTAAATCTACAAGAAGCAAATGAAATTGTGCAGTATATTCGAGCGTTGTTAGATTTCCACGATTTGTGGCTGAATGGTTGGGAAAAGGAATGGCAGAAGTTTTCCCGAAGCCTATTGGAGGAGGGTTGGTCTCAAAACAGAGTCAATCAGTTTTTGGCAGCAGCCAGTTATAATACACATTATGAAGCATTGATTGATTCTCCTATTGTGGAACAGAAAAGGTAATATGGACCAAAGCAACATCATAAAGAATTTGTTACAACAGTACCAAATTCGCTATTGGGAATCAGGGAACAATTGCTCCAAAGATTATATCAATGTATGTTGTCCGTTATGTGATGATCATTCAAACCATAATGGTATAAACAGAGAATCTTTGGTGTTCCATTGTTGGAAATGTGGCAAGGATGGCAGTTTCGCATACTTGCTATCCCGGTTGACTTCTCAATCAGTGAAGTCGTGTCTTCAACTCATAAGGGATGCTGGGTTTGAGTATGATAAAGATTTGTTGGCTCAGTTAAATGAGTTGTTTTATGATTCGGAATCAGAAACACATAAAGTCACTTCAGTAGTTGAACTCCCACAGTATTTCGAATCAGTTACAATACAGACCAACTATCCATTACTGACAAGTTGGATGAAGCGTAGACAAGTGGATTTGTCTACAGTGGTGGATAATGGTTGTGGGGTTTGTACTGTGGGGAAATACATGTGTCGGTTAGTTTTCCCTGTTTATTTTGAAGGTCAGTTGGTGAGTTTTGTGGCAGGGGATTTGACTGGACAAGCGGAGAAGAAGTATGTTAATGCCCAGAATGACATCAATAACTTTTTGTACGGTTGGGATAAGATAGACAGTACATGTAGCACACTAATTTTAGTGGAGGGTGTGTTAGATCAATGGCGATGCGGGTATAATACATTATGTACATTTGGAACTTCGTTGACTGATAAACAACGAAAGTTGCTTATTGATTCGAAAGTTTCTAATTTGGTGTTTTGCTGGGATTCTGATGCTGTGTTTGTTGCTAGAGAAGAAGCAGAATTGATGGCTGATTTTGTAGATAATGTATATGTGGTTGAGTTACCCAAAGGCGAAGATCCTGATAGTTTTGGGACCGAAAATACGTGGGATTTGATTTTGAAAACTATGTCTAGGAGAAAAGTATGAAGGTAAATCGGAACGAATTATTGTCTTGTTTGAAGCATTTAATGGTGGCTGTTGAGAATCGATCAATCTTCGTCGAATATCAGGCATTTCATTTTTATGGTACGAGGGTTCAAGCTTCAGATGGTTCGATTTGGATTGATGCTCCATTGCCTGAAGGATTGGAGTTGAATTTGTCAGTGACTGCTGCTCCGTTTTTTGCTTTGCTGAATAAGATGAGTGGAGAAGAAGTGGAGTTGGAATTGAAGGACAACAAGATTAAATTGTCCGATCATGCATCATTTGGTGATTTTGTGATTGCTGAACCTAAGGTGCAGACATTACCTGAACTTCCTGAGGAAACGGCAACATATAACAAAGTGGAATTGATTGAGGGTTTGGAGTTTTGTCGACACGGTGTTTCTAAAGACGAAAACACAGGGACATTGACAGGTGTGGCAGTAAAGGATAATGTGGTTTGGGGATGTGACCGTTTTCGTATTTTGAAGTGGGACTTGGGTTTTAATACAGGAATTGAAGTTTCACTGCCTAAACAAGTGGTTGCCTTTTTGTATCCAAATAGG
Organism: uncultured Caldisericota bacterium; assembly: GCA_964583965.1. GTDB lineage: Bacteria > Caldisericota > Caldisericia > UBA6126 > UBA6126 > JAGLCW01. The sequence goes on along the minus strand of CAZOYI010000157.1, from coordinate 4,901 downwards.
GGTGAAGTGGAAAATCTGTGTTTCCGTCCTGGAAACAATTTTGGAGGTCAATTTGGTGCCAAGTTAAAGAACGGGACGTTGCTTTGGGCAACCACCATCGAGGGAGAATATAAGGATTTGTCTGGGTTTTTCCCTGATAGTACTAATGTGGAAAAGATTCAGTTGGGAGAAACATTCCCAAACATCTTAGCTCGACATATGACAATCCTTTCGGACGTGTCAGCGAATGACAAAGAAGTTCAGTTTTTCGTTGGACAGGAATCAGTGCGAACAGTTTCTCGAATGTTCTCAGTGGCTGGAGAAGAGATGAGATCGTTAGAGGAAGAAACACCATTGAAGGCAAGTCGTTCGGGACCGGACATCACATTCACAGTCAACCCTAATTTGTTGTCTGATGTGTTGGGATTTTGTTGGGAATTCAGCTATTTTGCTGATTCAGCCATAGTGTTGTTTGAGGGCGACAAGTTCCGGTATCTCGTAAAAGCAAGGAGTTAATGTTGGGAACACAATCATCTTTTTTTGAAGTTGATAAATCAGATATTGTGGTCAGTAAACCAAAGACTCGTAGTAGGAGTGTAAGAGCTTCTACTACGAGTTCTCGTGTATTGGATTGCAGTTCTTGCGGTTTGTCAAAACATTGTAAGAATCCGAAGATGAAAAGATACGGAAAGAATCGTCTTGGGATTTTGATAGTGGGATTGTGCCCTGGAAAACAAGATGACCAATTGGGTGTTCCATTAACAGGTACTGCCGGAGGTTTGCTGAGTAAACAATTGGGTTATTTAGGAATAAACATTGATCAAGATTGTGTTCGAACTAATATAGTAACATGTTTCAAAGATAAAAATCCTACAAATGATGAGATATCAGCTTGTCGTACGAATTTATTGAAGGATATAGAAGAAGTAAAACCTAAACTGATTATATGTTTGGGCGAGGAAGCATTGAATGCCATTTTAGATGTGCCACAAGCATGCAATTTTTCAAAATTCAATATGAAGATGATGCATGGTAGAGTGGTTCCGAGCCATAAATTTAATTGTTGGGTAGTAGGTACTTACCTTCCTTCATTTTTCTTATACCGAAAGAAGAAAGATGATGTTCCCGATGATGAGAATATGTTGGCATTTGACTTAGCAAAAGCTGTGTCAATGTTAAATAAACCGTTGGTTCAACCATTGACAAAAGAAGGAAATATCCTTTTAGATACAATGGAAAAAGTGGTAGATGTGTTAGGGAGATTAGGACAAAGTAAACGACATGTAGCATATGATTATGAAACCACACATTTGAGTCCTTATTCACAAAATGCATATGTGGTTTCAGCTTCTTATTCTGATGATGTTTCAAGAGGTTATTTTGTTCCTTTGAATGTTATCAATCCCAAAACAGGAAAATGGTTTTTTGAAGGGCCAGAAAAGGACATAGTTTGGGAAGCCATGCGGGATTTTCTTCGAAGTCCTGCTCCTAAAGGTATTCAAAACAATAATATGGAAGAATTGTGGAATCGTGTAATTCTAAAACAATCTTCTTATGATTTTGAGAATTTGATAGAAGAAAAAGTAGACGGAGTAAATCATATATATGATACAATGGTGGGTGCTCATGTTCTGAATGGGAATGCTGGCACTACTGGATTAGCATTTCAAGTATTTGAAATGACTGGACATGATTACAAATGTATGGTGGATGCTTCTGATATGGCACGTGCTCCATTCGAGGCAATATTTCATTACAATACTTGGGACGCCAGATACACACGAATGGCTTTAGATTATCAAATCCCTCAAATTTGCGTAGAAGAAAATTTTTCACAGTTTAGTTGGTTGTTTCAACAAGGAGCATTTGCTCTATTAAATTGTACAGAACGTGGCATATCCATTTCAGAAAAGGAAATGAAACAATTAGAAGATGTATATTTGGCAGAGGCAGCTAGAAAATATCAAGAGATGAAAAGTTGTAAATGTGTGCCTTCTTATGAGCAATATGCGAAAAAACCATTCAATCCTGAATCTCCGCAACAAATAGGTACAATTTTATACAAGTATTTTCAAATAAATTCAAGCAAAGGAAAAAAGAGTACAGATATTGTAGCATTGGATCGAATTTTAGAAGAAACGAAAAATGAAGAAGTGAAGAAATTTGTAAGTGCTGTTCAAAGACATAGAAAATGCACTTCATTATTAAAACGAGCCACAAATTATAGGGGTTTAGTGGATAAAAATTGGTATGTTCATCCACAGTTCAATTTGAATGTGGTAGATACATTTAGAAGTAGTGCACAAGATCCGAGTGTACAAAACATTTTCAAACGGGATAAAGAGTTGAAGAAATTCCGTCGAGTAATTCGACCTACTCCAGGTAATATTTTGCTGGAAGCGGATTATGATTCAATGGAAGTTCGTGTAATTGCAATGGATTCGCAAGATCCTGAACTTACACGTCAGATTGTGAATGGTGTGGATACTCATAGGAGATGGGGAACTGAAATTTTTATGTTACCAGCAGATTTGGTAACAGAGGATTTGAGATTTCAATCCAAAAACAGTTTCGTGTTTGCTTCATTCTATGGTGCGATTTGGGAAACAATTGCTCCGAAATTTCCCACTTGTTCTAAGGAACATATTCGTGATGTCCAAGCGAAGTTTTGGAGGGAATTTCAAGGTGTGAAAGAGTGGCAAAATCGTAACATTCTTCAGTATCAAAACACTGGATATGTAGAAGGGTTGTCAGGGTATAAATGTTATGGACCTTTGAACATAAACAAGATATGTAATTATCCGATTCAAGGAACAGCATTTCATTTGCTATTGGATAGTTTTATAAGGGTAGAAAAGGAATTTGCAAAGAGAAAATTGCGATCAAAGGTTTTGTTTGAGGTCCACGATAGTTTAACTTTGGATGTTTGGATTCCGGAAATTGATGAAGTAATAGAAATAGTTACCAGTATAATGGTCTCCAAGAGATTTGATTGGCAAGGAAATGTGCCCGTATCAGTATCATGGGAAGTGGGAAAATCTTGTTGGTTTGACTTGGTTCCTATTAAGTTTGAAGAAGATGAGAAACTTGTGAAAATAAAAAATGGGAAAATAGAGGAATGGATTTCATTAGTAGACTACATCCTACATTTTGATTTGAAAGGTTGAAATATGTCCGAACTAGCATTGATGAATCGTGAAGCAGCAGTTTCTTGTTTGGAAGCAACAGATGGTGTATCTCATGTAGATTTGGATTTGGATGAGGGAAGTAATACGAATTTTTGGAAAAAGGAAAATGGTCCTGTTTCAATGGCGTTTTCTGCTCAAGAATATGAAATGGCTGCGGGTGGATTAGAAGATATTGCTCGAATTGTGGGCATTCCTAAAGCATATGCTGAAAGATGTCCTTGGAATCTATTGGAAACTCATCTGAAGTATTGGTATTCTGGTGGGGCCAAAGCTAAAGTGCGGTTGTTTGTGAAGGACGAAAAGATTGTAGGAGCAGGAGCTAGTAGGGCGGATTACTTTTCAAACATGGAGATGTTGGAACATATCGAAGAGGGTGTGGGAATGCCCAACATTTTGGGGTATCATCAGGTATGCACAGGATTGGATTATTCGACAGCAGCTTTGGTGGTGGATCAAAAATTTGAACCTCGGGCTGGTGATGCACTGTACGGTGGAATTAGGATGCAAAATTCAATTCTGGGAGAACATAAGATTGAAATCACTCCCTACATTTTTCGGCAATGGTGTTCTAATGGAGCTATTGTTTCGGAGAATATTGCTCAATGGTCACATAAGTCAGATGATGGAACGGATCTACGTAGTTGGATTCTGAATAATACACAAAGTGCAGTGAATGCATTGGACAATGAATTTTCTCGTATTCGAAAGTTGTCTGAAAGTAAGTTAGAAGGTCCAGTGGATCAAACATTGGCAAGTTTGTTCCGAAAGTTTGGGATCCCAATCAGGACACAGAAGCAGATTATTGAAGCAGCTGAAGCATCCAACGATGGAAAAGGCCCAGAAACAGCGTATGATCTATGGAACGCCATTACAAGAACTGCTACCCATTCTGATTCACTTTCTCGGTCCGCGGCACGTACATTGATGGGAATTGCAGGTGATGTTTCTCAGCAGTATAGTGTGTGTCCGAGATGTCATCAGATCTGTACTCACTAATGAGGAAATTGTAAAATGAAGGTACGAATGGGCCAAAGAATAAAATTTCATAAAGGCAATCAATATCAGTATTTTGTACAGCAGTTTCCAAACACGTGGTATAAAGCATATTATGCAGCATATTATGGAATACCATTTGATCGAGAGTTTATTGTTGTGGATGATATAGGGTTGAAGTATGTTTTAATGGCTGTTGTTGGTAGAGAGTATATTTATATAACTAAAAAATGGTTGGATGAAAAGATGAAATGCCTTTAGGGGAAATATAATGAATCCAAATACACAAGAATTTGAACAAGTGGTGGATGCAACCACAGATGAGTACACTCGATTGGGGATGCCTGTTTTCACAATCGGTCAAAAGTTTCATATTGGAGAAGTTGAATTTCAAATTGATGGTGTACGTCGAAGATCTTTGGTAATTACTCCAACGGATAAAACGTGGAAAGGATTATTGAATCGGCCTGAAACCTTGAGTGGAGAAAACAAATGAGTTTGTATCAAAAAGTTCGACCAGAGACGTTGTCAGAAGTGGTAGGGAATCCAGCTACTGTAAAGGCAATGGAGAAGATGTTGGCTGCAAAAGAGCGACCACATGCTATATTGCTTTCTGGAGCCTCGGGGTGTGGAAAGACTACGTGTGCCCGTATTCTGGCGACAGCGTTTGGAGCGTCAGAACACAGCCTTGTGGAACTAAATGCAGCCAACACAAGAGGCATTGATAACATTCGTGAGATA
>CAZOYI010000156.1:0-2119 GCA_964583965.1 uncultured Caldisericota bacterium | reverse complement strand
TTTCGATTTCAATGGAAACGAAGATAATCCCATGCATTCATGTTAAAGTACTTTCTCACTTTTAAGAATGATTCCTTAAATAACGATAAAGAATCTATTGTAGAGCTTACTCAAACTAAGATTCTGATTGGCAGGGCATCAGATTGCACCATAGAGATGCCCTCTAAACTTACGTCTATATCAAGAAGGCACATTTCATTATTGAAAAGGTCTGATGGATATTACTTACAAGACCTTGGTAGTGCCAATGGATCATTTTTGAATGGAAAAAAGATTCAAGCTAGAAAATGGTATAAACTGTTAGACAACTACACAATCAAAATTAGCACAATATCTATTTCATACAAGATTCGCCCATCTACATTTACACATACTAACTACCAGAATAGTCATTTGGGATTGCATAAACACAAAATTAACGAAGATAAACCCTCAACTGATATCGTTGAACCCGTTGACAAAAGAAAAGAGGGCATTCAATTGCTGTCAAAAATATCCAAAGGAGGAATGTCTAACATTTATAAAGCTCAGTTTCTTGACACAATGGAAATTGTAGCTGTTAAAATTCCTAATACACACTGCAAAAAGAACGAATTAACGTTGGAAAATTTTGTACAAGAGATTGATATGAGTCTTCACTTCCGGCATGCCAATGTAATACAAACCTATATGAAAACGAACTATAAATCGTATCCTGCCATGGTTATGGAGTATTTTCCTTCACAAACTTTACAATCTTATTGTAAACCTGATAAAAAACTACCCTATCCCCAAGTTAAGTTGATAGCTATACAGCTTTTAGAAGGTCTGGAATATATTCATAACAAGAGTATTCTTCACAACGATATTAAGCCAAGCAACATTCTTATCAATACAGATTTCATAGTGAAAATTAACGACTTTGGTGCCTCTTATCTTTTGCACCAAACTATTCCCAAACAGGTCATTGCAACACCTTCTTACATGTCACCTGAAAGAATTCAATTCGGAAATTGCACTTCGCCACAATCCGATATTTTCTCCATGGGCATTGTATTGTATGAGTTATATACAGGCTTCCACCCATTTATAGGTGATAAAACAAAAAGCAGTTCGGATACAATAAAGAAAGCAATTCTCAGTGGACATATTACCTCACCTATCGAACTAGAACCAACACTTCCCATGCACATAAACACATTTCTCCTTACATGTATGGAGCAAAATTTAAAAAAAAGATTTCAGACTGTAAACGAGATGAAAGATACACTAAAACAATGGGCCTAAAAGGAGTGGAACAATGAGATCCTCGATTTGGATGAAGATAATCACACTCAGTTTTTTACTCTTGTATACCGTCTCCCTAGCTGTTGGATGCTCTACCCATACACAGACAAAACCGTTGAAAATTACCAAGATCAATGCTACGAATTATCCTGAACAAATATCAGCTTTTTTTTCTCTTGGGGATGGCTACAAAGAAATCTTTTCTCTTGATGATTATTCATCTATCGTACAAGTCCTACATGATACAAAAGAAATACAAAACTACACGTTATACCCCCAACGTAATCAGAAACTATCGAATTACACCATTTTATTGATTGATACAAGCTATAGCATGCACACAAATGATCTTTTACCTTCTGTAAAAGAGAACTTAAAGTCATTCATTCAAAGCATGACTATCAATGACAAGGTTATGATCGTAAGTTACAATACAAGTATATATATACACTCTATTGATTCGAAAGGGCAACCTACTTTTCTTCAGAACAAATACGAACTTTCCAAACTCATTGATCAAATTCAATATGATACAAAAAACACTGCCTTTTATGATGCAATCTATCAAACTCTAGATTTGTTTCCCACTTGCAATCAACATGTCCCTAAGAATATTATCTTATTCACTGATTTAGCTGAAACTCATGCATCTATCATGAATCAATTCACGCCAGAACAATGCAAGAATAAAGCTTCAACAAAAAATGTACGAATGTACACAATTGCTTATGGAGAAGATATCGAAGAGACATTTCAAAAGAATATAGATGAACTTTCAGATGAATCATATTCCTCTCTTGAATTTCTCCAAATCCGTAGTTTTTTTTCTGAAATCGCTGCAAAAGTCTACCAA
>CAZOYI010000155.1:0-2366 GCA_964583965.1 uncultured Caldisericota bacterium | reverse complement strand
GAAATGTTCCTGTTCGTTATGATAGATCTGGCGTCGTATCAATTGATTCATCCAATGCCAATGATTATATCTTTACCGGAAACGATTGGACTAGATCCGGATTTGACGGATACAATTACACGCATGTTAATGAATATTTACGGTATTCTAACGAATTAAATTACAGAGGTTTAACTGATGTATTTTATATTCCAGAGCTCATCCCTGTAGGGAGCGGCGTGATTACTTTATCTGTAACTCTATGGGATGGTACTGTAAAGATTTTCCAAGATTGTTGCGCAGAACCCCCAACCGATGGCGTAGACGTTCATGGCATTGATATTGATTCTTCTCTCGAAACAATTACCGTTGATACTGACACAAAACTTGAATTAAATATTAGTGAACATGAGGCTATGCAAGTTGTAGAACCCGCCAATAATGCAGTTGTTGTTGCATGGCAGGACCGTGGTATTATTAATACCACAACTGGTCTTTACGACGGAGCTGGTGATGGTTGGATTACCAATGCACCTTCTTCTTCTAAAGCAACCGATGTTATGTATCAATACGATTCTTCTTTAGACATCAATGAAGATGGATTGATATCTTTTGCTGACTACGAAACTGAAATTGTTGGAACCTACCACCTAGCTACAAACACATGGGTGTCTGGTATCATTGATGCGAGAACTTTCCAACGTGACAATGGCAAATATGTATTTGATTTATCTGCAAGCAATGGAGCTCGATTAAATCAGATCGGTTTAGATTTTGGTAGTTTTGACCTTAATGGGTCTGTCGCTATTGAACAAGATCATATTATTTCCGAGTATGAAGCATTACCTCTTTACATCAATGCTTACAAATATGGAGATGACAACAACGACCGTGCATTTACTCCTCTGTACAACCTCGGAGATAATATACCTCAGTATTCACACGAAGTTTATCTTGCTGGTATGAAGATTATTGACATTGTACCTATGCGAGATCTTTCCGTATCTGTATCACCTACGCTTTTGACAGCAGGATGTATCCCAGAATTGGTCGACCCAGCAAGTCCATTAACCGTCATTGTTACAAACGAAGATGGTGAACCTGTCGATTTAACATATGGTGTACCTGATGCAAAAGGTGACGATCACGTAGATAAAGAAAGTATTTGGCAGAATCTCTTTAAAGATCCACATCCCAATCCATTACCCGAGTATTATTGGTTACGAACTGATTTACATAATAAAGATATGACTCTTGCCAACAACGTACGTCTGTACGATCCAAATTTCTATGCTATCAAACCCGATTTTACTTTGTCTTCCGATGGTAAATATACCTTTAATGGTTTCTGTGCCAATGACAAAGGAGAATTTGATATCTTTGTCTATACACCTGATAGAAAACATTACGGCATTGGAAAAGTAAAAGTTGAATTGCCTGATGTTTCCTATAGCATTTTGAATACAGAAGATCCTTCAGGAACTACATATACAATTCCTGGAGAACCTGATTTTGTCCTTACTGCCGCAGACAACCGTATTTATCAAGTTACTGTAGCTTGTAAAGATGCTCGTGGCTTGATGATTAAAGGTGTTAGTAAAGGTGTTAGTACGTGCGGTGGAGGAACCAAGAATACAGCTCGATTTACTGTCTATACAAGTAGACCTGAATCGTGGAATTTCAGCGAAAAAGACAAATTCCTATTTGCTGATCACTTTATGCAAGATCTCTATCCCTATAGCTTGAACGTTGGATTTGATTTCAACGATAACAAACAAATTGATTGGCGAAATGCTGAATTGTTCACTTTTGGTGGATTCGATGACATACACAAAGGCATGGTATATTACAATACTACCTTGGTGAAGTATGACAATGGTGAATGGGATATTGATGCTAATTATCAACTACCTCCTTTCTCCGATCCTATTACCCAAAAACCAATCAAAGATGGCGCACCAAAGAGACCTGAGAATCCCTCTGGCACAGCTAGTATCGGCTGGGGTTTAGGTGCAATTTACAACCACCCGTATCATGGGGGCTACTTGTTTGTAGATATCGATGATACTGGATACATGGATTATCATGATTCATTAGGACTTGACGTTGATGGTCAAACCACGTTCTATATCTTTGCCGAAGACATAGCCTATGTAGGTGGCCTTGTGGGACAAAACCATTATTGTAATGCGCAAGACAAAGCCGATTTATCCGGAAATCCACCTCTTAACAAAAAAGATCCTAGTGAAGTTCATAAACGATTCCGACCAAAACATTCTCACGATGGGGTCTTCTTCCTAGACTGGGAAGCCTTCCCGAACCGTGAAATACAAATCGCTGCTCCCCAGTTCAAAGTCTTGGATGGAGAAACTCGCATTGAATTGGGT
>CAZOYI010000154.1:0-3700 GCA_964583965.1 uncultured Caldisericota bacterium | reverse complement strand
TGATCAAAAAATAGACCACCTGCAACAAGAAGATGAAAATCATCTTCATATTAAAGCTCCTATGTATGGTGTGATCATGAAAATAGAAAAAACCAAAGGATCTTCTGTAAAAAAAGGAGACCTGCTTTTCATATTGGAAGCGATGAAAATGGAAAACGAAATCGTTGCTCCAGAAAACGGAAAGATTAAAGACATCCTCGTCTCCCCTGGCGAAAATGTACAAAAAAACGCTGTACTATTGGTGATCGAGAAAAGGTAAGCTTCTCTTCGAATCCCAAAACAGTGATCTCATATTGGTAATGATTCTTGTATTTGAAAGAAGGCGGGATATGAAAAAACTGTGTGTAGCTTTTTATGTATGTTTTCTTTTGATTGGTGTGATGATGTTTGGATTCACATCTTGTTCAAACCAACAAGCTTTTGTTCAACCTGAAAAGGTAGCTGTTACTATTACAGAAGAACAACCTATCTTGCTCATTGAGGATACTACAAAGTCCTATATAATAGATCGGACGTATGAGTACTCTACTCGCTGTGTATCTTCCCCTATACAAATGTACTACAAATGCCCAATCAAGATGACAGAAGATAAATTTAATGAAATCTACGATTCAACCCATATTTCACAAGACATTTTTTTTCTTCATACTTGTACCCCTACTTTGGCTAAAAAGTGGGAAAGAGTTCTTCATTTACATCCGAACTATACTCCAATATACCAAATGAAAAATGGGAATATTTATTTCGCTGGGACAAATATAAGTGTTCAAACGCCTAATAGCACTGCTTCCTACGAGATTTTTTGGTATAACGATGAATACAAACTTCGGGGTAGTTTAATTCTTCTGAATCAACATGGTCTGGAGCTTTCATTGTCTGAGGATGAATCTATCACTTCTTCTGAATGCAGCATAGTATATTGCGAAAAAAACAACCCTTGGGTTGTATTGAAAACAAATCAAGAAACAGAAGATAGCCATGAAGAATCTATAGTGCTGATGAATTTGGAAACCCAAAAAGTCTATCCATTACCAGAACCAAAGATTCCAATATCCAACTTATACTCCTTTGATCATGGTTGTGTGCTGGAAAGCGTTCTCCCAAATCAAATTCAAAGTGAAGAAAGAACAAGTGAAGAAGCTGAGTACATAGCAACCGAATTTAAAGATCTTACAGGTAACGAAGAACAAGTATACTTCATTTTTTGTCGTAATGTGTATTCCAAAACACACCAGTCCTCATATTCTTATTTAGACTTTTCAGAAAATACTTTGCATCCCTTATCCCCACCAACAGAAACATCGATGATCGTGATGTCACCAGGCAATCGATCCGTGTTGTGGTACGACACGAAAACGCATGATGCATATGTTCAAAATTCTATGAAAGAAAAACCTGTGAAAATTCTTCAGGATTTTCCGCTTTATTCCATATATCCATCAATTGATAATTCTTACTGGATGATTCCTGAGCCATATATTGGATCTACCGATACTCTATACTTCCTTGCTTTAGGGAATGACTCCATATCACTCCAAGAATTACAACTTCCTTCCCAATTTGCAGCTACAAGCGGAGTATATGTTGATGAACAAGGTAGATTGAATTGGCTTGAACAAGATAAGGTTGTTCTTCATGTTATTTATCCAGATACCCCCGAAACGCTACATCAATATCCCCTTGAATCAAAAATACCCATTCGCTCTTTAACTTTGGGAGAATATGTTGATTCTCTGGATGGTAGACAGAGAGTAGTGCTTCATATAGCTATTGATGTTACGGAAGAAAACAAACACCTTTATTATCATGAGGAAGAGAGTAATACATCCGGTTCATCGTATATGATTGCAGATCCTTGGGTTCATGAGTTATTTCAATACTCATTACCATAGACGACTCTCGAGTAGTGATTTCTGATAGGGGCAATACGAAATAGTGTTGCTATTTTTTCTTTTGAAGGAGCTTTTTGATGTTTTTCTTGTATTCTTCTACACCAGGCTGGTTGAAAGGATTGATGTGGTTTAGATAACCACTCATTGCGCAAGCTTTTTCAAAGAAATAGACCATATAACCAAAGTTGTAAGCGGTTGCTTTTTCTACTTCTATGGTAAAAACGGGAACTCCTCCTTTGAGGTGGGCTTCTCGAACTCCCTTCAATGCTATATAATTGAGCTCATTCATCGAGATGTTTTTATCGATAGGAAGGGGAGAAGCAGTGTCAGAATTTACTACAATATCATGAGCAGGCTTTTTTATTGTAATCATGGTTTCCAAAAGGATTCTTTGCCCTTCTTGAATATATTGGCCCATGGAGTGCAGATCCGTTGTAAAATGTAAAGATGTGGGGAACAATCCAGATTGTTTTTTTCCTTCGCTTTCTCCAAAAAGTTGTTCAAACCAACTCCCAAAGTAGAATAAGCAAGGATCAAAAGTGGCTAAGATTTCGATAGACTTTTCTTTGTGAAGAAACATGTTGCGTAGCACTGCATATTGGTAGCATTCATTCTCTAGAAGAGACGGATTCAGGAAGTCAGTATAGGCATCTTTTGCACCCTCAAGCATGCTCTCAATATCAATACCAGCAACAGAAAAGGGTAACAAACCCACTGGGGATAGTACAGAATACCGACCACCAATATCATCTGGAACAACGAATGTCCTGAGTTGCTGCTTTTGTGCAAACTCTTTCAGTAGCCCTTTTTCTTTATCTGTTGTGACTATTATATGATTCTTTGCTTCTTCGGATCCATATTTTTCAAGTAGCTGTTTGCGAAACAAGTCAAATGCAATGGCAGGTTCTAATGTAGTACCAGATTTGGAAATCACGTTGATAGTCGTTTCTTGATGTGCCAGAAGCTGCAATAGTTGGGCGGTATAGGTGGCACTAATATGTTGACCTGCAAAATAGATTTTAGGAGCTTTTCGAATAGCTTTTTCTAGTTCATTGTGGAAGGGGTGGCATAGCATTTCAATGCCAGCTCTCGCTCCTAAATAAGAACCACCAATACCAATAATAACAAATGCATCACTGGTTTCTTGAATCTGCTTGGCAGTTTGCTGAATTTGCTGGATTTCTTTTTGATGTATGTGAATGGGAAGTTGAATCCAACCTGTGTATTCGCTTCCTTCTCCGGTTTCTTCATGAAGGTCTTTGTGATGTGCTTGTACTTTAGCCTGGTAATTGAGTAAATCTTCCTCAAGAAAATAGTGGGCATTCAATGCTTGGGTATAATCAAAATGTAATGGTTTCATGGTTATGCAACCCCAATCTCAGCTTTCATGGTATCAAAAAAATATCATTGTTCTTTCTTCTATTTTACGATCAATCATCTTGATGACAAGAATTTCAACGGAAATGATCATTTTATACCACGATTGTTTACTAGGTTGAGTTAGTGGAAACTTTTGATTCTAACAACTAATAGTTGCTATTTACAGAAGAATGATGTATATATAATGTATATATTTCTTACATGAATACTGCGAGGTGTGTATGCGGTCAAAAATTAGAAAATGGGGAAACAGCTTGGCCTTGAGAGTTCCCAAAACAATTCTTGATACGGCTTGCATTCAAGAGAATGACAGTGTAGAGTTTATCGCAGAGAAAAACAGGATTACCATTAAAAAAAAGAATAGAGAATACAGAAACCTAGATGAGTTATTTGCTGGATACGATGGAAACAAACTGTGTGAAGAAATG
>CAZOYI010000153.1:0-1791 GCA_964583965.1 uncultured Caldisericota bacterium | reverse complement strand
TATGCCACTGGGTTTTAAAATCAAAGGTAGCTTCGATCATCCAACTTTGCTGGGTGGATGGATCGACAATTCCCAAACAAACAGGCATTTTTCCAAGCGATGGGTTGCTCCATGATGGAAGGCAACAAGATAGGTGACACCCACAGTGGGGTAAACCACCATCTTGTGCTATACCAAGAACAACTACGTAAGGATTTGTTCTTGGCGTCATATGGTTCATTGTGTCGGCATAGCCCTTTATCGAGTTGCTTTCCAGCTGCCCTGGAGAGTGAAGGGGGCATCTGTTTTGAACTCGCCTTGCAAGCTTCGAATGTCAACAAGTTCACCCGTTCGCAGGAAAGCTGTTTTTACGGTTTGACCGTAATCGTTTACAGATAATACGTATAGAACAAGGTGCTTTTTCTCCATTGTGAGGATTGCTCCAGAGAAATCGTAGTCAGACGCAGAAAAGTAGCCTGTATTGGATCCGGTAAAAGTAAGATTTCCTTCGTAGTAGATTTCATCTTCTTTTGTTTTTTGGAGCTGAAGGCGATATTCGATGGTAGAGCCAACAAATGTAAATTGATCAATGACAGATTCATCGACGGTCTCTCCCGAGGCTTCCAAAAGGGGTCTAAAGATGCTCATGAAGCCTTTCATAATCATCTGGATGAATTTGCGCAGGAAAGCACTTTCTTCTTCCACAGTCAATACAACATTCCAATTTCCCGATAGATCGATGAACTCGGTAACAACATCCATATAGTCTTCTGCAACCACCATGTTCCGTTTTTTGTCGTACAGTTGGACGGTTACTCGATGTACGCCTTCTTTTTGGAATTCATGGTTCAGTACAGTATCGCTTGTGGAAATGGAAATGGGGGGCGTCATGTCTTCTGTATCTTGGCTTAGGTTTTCTATGGTCCAATCCAGACGAAATCGTTCGGGAGGATTTTCGATGGTGGCTTCCATATCAATGGAATCTCCTGGTAGAATATTTTTCTTTTCGGTGTCCACCAAAATAGAAGGTTTTTCAAGTTCGAAAATATAGGGGAGGCTTTTTACTTCTTGGACGCCAGCGAGTACTTTTACATACAGGGCATCTTCCATTTCTACTGTATAGTCTATTTTTGGACCAGAAAGGGAAGAACCTCTATTTGAACCAAGGGGAAGTATTAACTGGGGTTTACCATCGACCATTTCACCTGTTTCATGATCTTGGCACGCTACAACAGATCCATTGATGAATTCTACATCGGTGATTTTGCGATGGCGAGAACCACGTATTCTCCAAAGCTCTCCAGGTCCAGAATAATGGATTTGAAGACCGTATTCTGCCCATTGGGTATCATTTTTGTACGAATGATTCAACTGAATATTGGCTTCGTACTGCTTGACTTCTAGTATCTTCAGTTCTTCTGCTTTTTTCAATATTTCTGGAGATACTTCAACCTCCTGGATGTTTTGCGTTAACTGCAGGGTGGGCCAAAACAAATCAATCACTCGACTACAAGCTGATACGGCAAGGGGGAGTAGGATCTTTCCCTGCGTTACAGCAAAATCAGCAGTAATGATGTAGCGGTAGTTGATGAAGGTCCAGTCCCGTTCTTTTCGAAACATGGGAACTTCAAGCCCGGGATAGTTTTTAAACCAGGTGGGGTATCCTTTGTGTTCTTTTTCGTAAAAGTGCGAGAAAACGGGGGAATCATAAGGCTTTTGTTTGTTTTTAGGCTGTACTTTTTCAACTGGGTCGAACATAGTGTCTTCGGAATAAAAGTTGCGGTTGGTCCAATAGGCTAGATTGCGCATAAT
>CAZOYI010000152.1:0-5831 GCA_964583965.1 uncultured Caldisericota bacterium | reverse complement strand
AAAATATATCATGAGAAATTAACAGTATTCTCATGATATATTTTGTTTGAAGGTGTTTATGAACAGGTTACTAGAAATTGGATTAACCAACGAAATGATGGAACAAGCAAAACAGTATTCGTCATTAACCATTGGAAGAGTGATTGCACAGTATAAGTCGATATATCGCGTTTTCACCGAAAACGGTGAATGCAAGGCTGAAGTTGCAGGAAAATTTCATCATGATGCAGCATATTCTTTTCAGTACCCAGTGATTGGAGATTTTGTGCTATTGGACCGAGATAATGATGAACATGGCAATGCTATCATTCAGCACTTGCTGGATCGTAAAAGTGCTTTTTCAAGAAAAACTGCTGGGATTAAGCAAGAAACACAAATGATTGCTGCCAACATTGATATTGTCTTTATTTGCATGGCTTTGAATAATGATTTCAATCTTCGACGATTAGAACGGTACATTTCTATCACCTGGGATAGCGGAGCGGTACCCGTGATAGTCCTTACCAAGGCAGATTTATGCGAGAATCTACGCTCACTTATTAAAGAAGTGGAAACTGTTGCTGTTGGCATAGAGATCATTGTTACCTCCAGTTTTCAAAAAGATGGACTTAAGCCAATTCAGAAGTACTTAAAAAAGGGAGTTACCATTGCTTTTGTTGGATCCTCTGGTGTGGGGAAATCCACCATGATCAATCTTTTACTTGGACAAAAGATCATGGCTACCCAATCGATCCGGAATGATGATAGGGGAAAGCATACGACTACACACCGAGAGCTATTTGTTTTACCTTCGGGTGGTGCTGTGATTGATACTCCAGGTATGCGAGAATTGGGTTTGGATTCTGCAGATGTATCCAAAACTTTTACAGATATTGAGGAATTGGCTTTGCATTGTAAATTTAAAGATTGTACCCATCAGCATGAACCTCACTGTGCAGTACGCAAGGCAATCGAAGAGGGGATTTTGTCTGAAGAACGACTAGAAAGCTATCACAAGTTAAAAAAGGAAGCCGAATACAGGGGAATGAATTCCAGACAAATTGACAAGCGAAAAGTTGACGATATGTTTTCCGGGTTTAATGGAATCAAAAATGCCAAAAAGTATATTCGATCTAAAAAAGAATGGTGATCTCTGCTTCATCCTCCGACAGATTTCTTTACATCCATTGTTGTCGGATATACTCTTGGAAAAACAAATCGGTAAATCGGTACTTCCCTCGATCCAGTTTTTCAATAAAATCTAACTCGATTAGGTGGAGAATAGCTCTGTTTAAAGTGTTGGGATGCACAATACCATATTGACTTGCTATTTCCTGGCTAAAGAGACCACCTTTTTCTGTAGCTAGGCAGAATAGCACAATTCGTTGTTCTTTCGATCGTATTCTGCTAAATCGAGAATCGTATTCATATTGATTGGATGTAAGTTCTTCTTGTAATGCTTGATGCACAATTTCTTCATTGCAAATTTGATCTGTTTTTTGCCATGCTCTCCGGGCCAATAATTGTAGGAACAATGGATGACCTTGGGAGACCTTTAATATTGCACTCACTCCATCGGGTTGTATTTTTTTTCCACTATCATAGAAGTTTTTACTGATATAGTGACTGCATGAATCGAGTGGAAGGTATTGTGTTAAGTGCAGTTGTCGCATGGATTTAAAAAATGGAGCATCTTTTGATAAAAATATCTTTTGCAGTAGCGATTCGCGAGAGCCTGCAAAGATATAAGTGACTTCTTTCTGGTGTTGAATTTGACTTCGAAACAAAGGTATAATCGAGGGATCCAAGATGGATAGCTCTTGGAATTCATCCAAAGCAATTACATGTTTCTTTTTTCGAGAAAGGTACTCAGGAATTTGGATCGCCTCAACAAAGGCCTCATAAAGATCTTCTTGCTTGCGAGAACGTAGTTCAAATCGAATCGGACCCATAGAGATAGAAAAGTGACTATGTGTTTTGGGAAGAAAATGCTTGAAAAAATGCTCAATTTTTCCTTCAAATGAAGAGGAGTTATACATTTTACTTACAAAATCACTGATGAAAAAAGATAATGTTGGATACTGTTGAACGTCAAAAAAATGTGTGATTTGATTGCCTTCAATGCTCAAGTCATGAAAAACTTTTTCGATCAACCACGTTTTACCAAGTCTGCGAGTACCGTATACTACAGTGTTACCCTGTTGTTCAATTTCTTCCCGAAGAATGGAAGACTCTTTTTCTCGATCAATAAAACTCTGTGGATCAAATTTTCGACCAACAATAAATGGATTTTTCATAGCTTGATTATATACTATTTATGTGGATAAAACAATAAACACAAATAGTGACTCACGGAAAATGTGTTTTTTAATTTATGAACCATTCTCTATCTCTGTTGTATTCATAATGAACTGATATAGCTAAAATAACAGAGGGTAGCCTATGAAACGTAGAGTATTATCTTATCTGGTTGTTTTGTTTCTTTTTGTTGGACAATCGTATTCCTCTTCAATTACAGCATCTGCAAATACTGCCACATACACCAACTGGCCACTACTACGCGTGGATACGAAAAATACTGGATTTACTACAGCTTCGTTTCCAACTACGATGGAGTTTGATGAGTTTCTTCCGATACAAAGTCAACGCCCCCCTATTGTTGCGAATAATCAATACTACTTGGTTGAATTTGAGACTGGAACAGTCCATTGTTACGATGTTTCAACGCAGAACTTGATTTGGAAGAAAAAATACTCTAGTGTCACAAACATAAATGTTCTAATGGGAAATGGATGTATATTTTCTGAGGCAACCAACCAGCTGCTTCTTTTGGAAACGATTGAGGGGAATTGGGATCGTAAAACTGGCTTTGTTTCATGTGTGTATGCATTGGATCCGAATACGGGAAGCATTCATTGGAAAAAAGAAATCAAAGGATACTACGCAAATAGTATGACTGCAAGTGATAACGAAGTGTTTGTTAAAGTGATTGAAATTCGAAGTTCTTCTCAAAGCAACTACCTGAGCATTCAGAACAGAGTGTATTCTTTTGATCTTGTATCAGGTCAAATGAATTGGTCCTCTGAATTGTTAAAAGGTGGAGAGGGTTATTGGAGTTTTAACGCTCCTGCATTTAATGATCGTTATATCGCTATTCCTTCCACCAATTGTATCAATCAAAACCCAGATGGTACTATAACAGCTGTACAACCTTGTTACATGACTCTTTTAGATCGTTATACTGGACGACTTCTTGATACCCTGGTTATGGATGACTTCGTTGGAACCAGTATGCCACTCATGATTGATGACAAAGTCTATGTTATATCCACTCTATCTGGGACAGGAGAGCTCCCTAATTACTTGTTTTGTCTTTCCACTTCGGGGAATCGATTGCGGCAATCTTACCGATTGCTACTATCGGATGAAAGACATGACTACATTTACAATGTCAATTTAGCCAAATACAAAGACTATATCTACTTCTTAGATTACAGCGGCTCTTTGATATGCCTTTCCACGACCACCGGTAGGATTGAATGGCGACAACAGGTAGGAGAAAGAAGCTGGGTGGGTCCGTATTTTTGTAACGAAAATTACATCATTATTTGCACTGTACATCGAGTTCGTTCAGAGCAATCTAGATACAATTACGACAATCATATTAAAGTGCAATACATTGACCCTGAAAATGGGAAAGAATTATTCTCTAATTCTGTGTTGTTTGATGGATATCCTCCTCACCACATGAGTGGAACAGAGGATCATATCTGGGCAGTTTGCGGCCGGAGTATTGCACATTTTACCCCAAAAGAAGTTCTTACAATGGAGATTTTTCCCAAAGAGATACACGAAACTGCATGGGTAGGGGATACAGATCGCTTTGTTAACCTTGTACAAGTTCAGTTGGAAGGCAATGTTACCGGTTCTATACTTTCAACAGAGACTTGGATCCAATGTGATTCTACAGAGATCCATCCAGAGCTATCCACCGTCAAGGTGTATATAGATCCTTCTGATAAAAAAGCAGGTCGATATTCGGGGACTATCCATTTCCGTTCCAATGCAGGAGATGCCGCGATATCAGTTATGCTGGATGTTTTGGCACACCCTCAATTGGAAATCGTTCCTGGTTCTGTTGAAATGACGATCCCAGAGGGAACGACTCCTGGTGACACAACTTTCAATATACACAACAAAGGAGGCCCCGGATTGGACGGTGCCATCCATTGCTCTGATGATTGGTTCAATATTTCTCACAACACTATTGATGATCGCTTGACGAAGTTTACTGTTCAATATGAAACAGAGAATAAACCATCGGGTGATTATAAGGCGAGTATTTTAGTAATCAGCAACGGAGGTAACCAGACCATTCCAGTAGTTGTTCATATTCTTGCTACTCCTCTTCTGGAAGTTACCCCTAAAGAAATAATTCAAGAAGTTGCTATTGGATCAAGCTCTTTATTGGATATCTTTTTGCGTAATACTGGCGGAAAAGGTTTGAAAGGATCAATATCTTCAAACCAAGAATGGCTTTTGCTTGGAACCAGTCACTATGACGACGATACCGAAAAAATTGTGTGCACATTGGATGCTAGATCTTTGAAAGCTGGCACTTACGAGGGAGCAATAACATTTACAGGGAATGATCAACAAGTAGTTGTACCAGTGACTCTTCATTGCATTGTTTGGATTACCCTACAAATAGGTTCGAATACAATTGAAGTAAATAAAGTAGAAGAGACCATCTCGGCTGCTCCATATTTGTTTGAAAAAAGAACCTATGTGCCTGTGAGAAAACTTGTAGAGTCTCTACCGATTCTTCATTACTTAAAAAATACAGAACTGCAATGGGATGATCAACAGAGAAAAGTGACGATTATTGTGGGAGAAAAAACAATAGAGCTCTGGGTAGACAATCCTGTCGCAAAAATCAATGGGGAGTCGGTTCAAATTGATCCAGACAACATTCGTATTGCTCCCCAAATTCAAGAAGGAAGAACATTCTTGCCTCTTCGTTTTGTTGCAGAGAATTTGGGGTACAAAGTGGAATGGATAGCACCAACGCAGACCATCCATCTCAAATACCATGTTTCCAAGGAGCTCTCTGCTTCGCAGGTTGTATATCGCTAAATATTGACACATTTCTTTTGTGATTACTATCCTTTTTGTGTACTATATAAGTACTTTTGCAGATTTTAAACATGGAAAGGATATGACCTTGGAAAACAAATGGTTTGCAGTGTTTTGTATGTACACACCCTGGAGTGATCTTTTATGATGGCTGCATTTTTATTACAACTTGGATTGATTCTAACCAATGCAATATTTGCTTGTGCAGAAATTGCAGTCATTACAATGAATGATAACAAACTTTCTAGACTTGCATCTGCAGGGGATAAAAGGGCTATACGTTTAAAAAAACTAACCAGTGAACCTTCTCATTTTTTAGCAACAATCCAAGTTGGCATTACCTTGGCAGGTTTCTTGGGGAGTGCTTTTGCGGCTAGTAATTTCTCGATGCCTTTTACAAAATGGCTTCTTCGACTCGGAGTTCCTATTCAGCAAGCTACATTGAACATTATATCGGTTGTGCTGATAACCATAATCCTCTCTTTTCTCACTCTGGTTTTTGGAGAATTGGTCCCAAAAAGAATTGCAATGCAAAAGGCAGATCAAATCGCTTTGTTTTTTTCTGGTTTGATGTACGGGATTTCAAAAATTTTTGCTCCAGTTGTGTGGATATTGACCTTTTCCACCAATGCTTCTCTGAGACTTATGGGATTTAATCCTCACCAGCACAAAAAAGTGATAACCGAAGAAGAAATACGAATGATGATCGACACAGG
>CAZOYI010000151.1:0-1671 GCA_964583965.1 uncultured Caldisericota bacterium | reverse complement strand
CAACATCACCAATTGGTAGTAAAAGCATCATGGTATTAATCTGACCGAACGTTTCTTCAATTCTTAATCTATCTTTGTATACTTTCGTATTTTCACCGAAAATATGTTCTGCACCATAGTAGAATTGATTTTTTTGAGATACCAAAAAGGCTGGAACAAGTACAATAGAGAAAAGAATTACAAAAGGAACCATCCATTTACAAATAACACGACCAATGTTGGGTAACATTGTAAGAAAACTGGTATGTTTTGTTTTTTGAATCCAATGTTGAAAGACAACCACTACAGCGGGTAGTAGTAAAAATACGGTGAATAACGAAATCATGATTCCTTTCGCTAAAGAAAGACCAAGATCAGTGCCAATGGTAAAACTCATGAAAACAAGAACAACAAATCCAATCATATCCGTGATTGCACTGGCTGCAATAACACTCCAACTGCTTTTTGCTGCTTCGATAACAGCGTTTTCTGTATCATAGCCTTTTTCTTTGTACTCATGGAAACGATGTAGCAGGAAAACTGAATAATCGAGTGTGACAGCAAGTAAAAGTATCATACCAGCACCATGTGTAATAAAAGAAATGGTTCCAAATAGTAGGTTTGTACCAGCATTTAGTACCATTGCAATACCAATTGTACTCATCAACAAAAATGGTTCTATCCAAGATTTTGTTGTAAAAAGCATAACAAGCAACACGAAAAGAATTGAGATTAGTACGATAGTTGGTATCTCATCTAAAGTAGACTTTGTTGCCATTGCAATATGTACCGATGCACCAGAGATGGCCCCATTTTTATCAATATCTTCAATGTACCGAATTGCTTCTACTCTTTTTTCAGGATCGATCGTCACTTCGAATAAGGCTTTATTATCTTTATAATAGGCTTCAACAACATCAGTGTCTTGAAATTCAATAGGTTCAGTAATTGCTACAACATCATCTAGCCATTGAATGTGTAAAACACCATCAACCTTGGATATCTTTTCTTTGTATTCTAGCGCTTCTATAATGCTTACGTCTGTCACCATCACGCGAGCATTAGGAAGTACTTCCGCATATTCTTCTTCAATAACCTGTATTGCAATTGTGGATGGGCTTTTTGTAGGGAGGTAATCTAAAATGTCATAATTGACCTGAACCTGCGGTCTTAAAATACCGCATATAATGCCTGCCACGAGGAAAAACCCAATCACAACATATCGATATCGTACGAGAAATTTTAAAATACAATCCATTCAAACTCCCATGTTTCATACCATGATATTATACTTGAATGAAATGTGGAAGAATACAGCTGTAGTAATTCATGAACTTGGATATCCATATCAAAATACAATACGAATACTGTACAAACAATTCCTGGAAGACTTTAAAACAGGGTTCAAAATAATAGCTCAGGAAGGAAAAAATGTCGATATCTGGAACTTAGACGCTGGGAATTATGTACATAATGTATCAAACAAAAATGCTAAAAACGATCATCTTTTCTGGCATGGAATATGATTTTATCTTGGTTTGAATCTGGAACCGTGGGAAAGAAGCTTGAGATCGTTCCAAAAAAATACCCATTTGGCAATGGTAGTTGCACCCTATTTGTTCCATCTGGAGATGAAATGTAAAGACCAATCTTTTCGATGTTTGGCAATTCTATATGACGAAATAGGATCAT
>CAZOYI010000150.1:0-20918 GCA_964583965.1 uncultured Caldisericota bacterium | reverse complement strand
CGCCTGAGAAGCCTCCACCTCCACCAGATCCAGAGCTAGAGGAAGAAGTAGCTACTCGAGATACAGAATTGGAGACTGCAGAGATTCCTGATATTGCATTGGATAGAGAAGAAAACTGGAGTGTTCCACCAGCCATAAACGCTGGGGCAAAGAGAACACCATTGTTTGCATCAGGAAGGTTAGGTGCAACAACTTTTAAAGCTTTCAGAACTACAGATGCAATACCAAATATGGTGGCATACACCAAAAACCGTTCCCATATGATGATGGAATTTGGTCCATATTGTTTCAAATTTGAAAAATCTCTCATAAAAGATGAAAATGCTTTCCACTTGGCGTATTCTTCCGCACCTTTTTGGGTTCTTCGTTTTAGTGCATATTGCCCAAAAAGATAAAATAGACCAACGGGGATAAATATCATGAAAGTAAAGTCCATATCGTTGTAGAATGAAAAAGACAGAATTATTCCCCCCAAAAAACCAACAAATAAGAGTATCACTCCAATGACAATTGCCATTGTTGAGTATTTATTACTCTTTGCATCAAAAAATTCATGTTCTTTGGTGATATTTAATATCAATTTTTTAAATTCTTGAAATTGCTTATAATACCAATCTTTGAGACGATCGTATTTTTTCTTCAAACCCTTCATTGTGATTTCGGTTTTATTCTCAAACAATAGCTCATCCATTAAGAAGCTCTCATATTCTACTAATTGGTCTTCTTTATTCTCTAGTTTGATGAGTTTGTGATCGCGCGTAAGAAAGTTTCCTTCAATTTCTTCATATTGAATATGCTTACGCCGTATTAGATCTAAAATAGTTGCCTCTAAAAATCGGTTTTGATAGTTTTGGAAGGAATTTAACATCCCTACTACAGCAGGTTTTAAATCAGATGGTGGTTCTCGATAATAAACAAACTCTTTGGTAACCACGTGCTCTCGTCCATATTTGGAGTACAAAAAAAAGTATAGTAGGATAAGGAATATGGCAATAGCAACCATGGAATATTTTACGAAATTGCCGATGAAAATGATTCGTTTCGCCTTGTTTCTTTCCCGATTTGCTTGATCTGCCCATTGAGTTTCTTCCTGTACAACTGATTCGTAAATCGTTCCATCTCTTTTGGATTTAGTAAAATAGCTGGAGGGAAGAAGAACTCGAATTTCTACAAAGGTATTGGCAGGGACATTTTCTACGTGTAGAAATGCACTTTCTTGATCAGATTTTGTGAACTCCCCCCAAAGCGGTCCATGTGCCCAAACAAAGTAGTTTTCCATTGGTATAGGAGATTCCCAATTCACTACAGCATTAAACTCACCAATATTGAAGTCCCATCCATCACCTTGAAGTTTCCAGTACAATTCACCAAAATCTTGATACACGGTGACAACATCTTTGATTCTATATCGAACAGTAAAGGTTCGAGTCTCATTTAGTGCAGTAAAATAAAAATCAATACGAATGGAATACCCCGTATCTGACAAGGTAAATGTGCCAGGATTGTAACTTGCACTCGATTCATATTGATAATATTGGTCTCCCTCTGCAATAGAAATATTTTCAATAGACCCGTATCCCATTTTGGGAATTTCGTAAAAGCCAAAAGTAAAATCTCCATTGAATTCAATTGTACGGTTTTCTTGCACATACGCAGAACCATCTGGAAAAATTGTGAAAACCATATCCACAGAAGGAATGCGAACGGTTTTTGCATGAACAACAGACATGCTCCAGAAAGACGCAAAAATAGTAGCCACAATAAAGAACAAGGCTATTTTCTTCATGGCTCCTCCTAAACAGGGGAATTTAAATCTATTGTACTAGAAAAGCCTTCCTTTGGGAATAAAATCCTATTTCTTATTTTTCAAACATCGGAGTATACTTTCTGTAAAGATCAGAACGCAAATATTCCTTATGGAAACAGTACAGAAAGGACTTGTTTATGAAACCATTTGGATTGATTGGGGGGACGTCGTGGCATTCTACCGTAGAATACTATCAGAATATTAACAAACACATAAATCGTTTTTTTGGAAACAATACCAATCCTACCTTACACATCATAAGCGTAAACCAACATAAAATACATCAATTGCAGAGTGAAGGAGATTGGGATAGCATTGCTGACATCATCACAAAACATGCTTTACAATTACAGGAAGCTGGAGTCCAAGGCATAGCACTATGTGCTAATACTCCCCATAAAGTTCTTCCCATGCTACCACATGATGTAAAAGTACCTTTTCTCCACATCGCAGATGCAGCTGGAGACTATATTAAACACCATGGCTGGTCAAAGGTTGCCCTACTGGGCACCATTTTTACAATGCAAGAAGACTATATAAAGGGAAAGTTATTGCAGGATTACCAAATAGAATGTATGGTTCCCTCTAATGAAGATCAAGTCTGGATGCAAGAAGTAATCATTGAAGAAATGTCGGTGGGTGTATTTACTGAAGAAACAAAGACACGATACTTGCGCACCATAGATTCACTCTTAGATCGCGGATCACAAGCAGTTGTCTTGGGTTGCACAGAGATTCCTCTTCTACTTCGTGGTACAATCCCATCTATTCCTACAATCGATTCACTGAGTTGTCATTGCAATGCTATCGTAAACTTTATTCTAGGTGATGAACATTCTCAGAATTCTACGGATGTTGTCTCATTCATTAACTAAGTTTTTGCTCACAATTTTCCAGGCTTTATTCTCGATTTCGTGAAAACGGTGGTATAGATTTTCTGGATCTGTATGAATACGATAGTCCCACACCAAACCCCAAATTCCAGCAGTAATAATGGTGAATAAAAGGTAGAGTCCATAATTACGGTTTTTTGATTTGTTTATCGGAAATCGAAGAGGCTGATCGGTAAGATCTATTTTCATCCAAATCTTTGAGATAGAGTCGTGAAAATCAGATTCTACTTCTTCCAAAACGTACCAAATGCGATTTATTTTATACAGCCACATAAAAAACCAAATTCCAAGAGTAAACAGAATCAGAAAAAAAGAAGACCAACTACCAATGAATGCTAGCTGATGACTAAAAGCATCATCGGTGTATTGCTTCAACTCTTTGAGATCATGACGAACAAGATCTAAAATCCCGTTTGATTCTGCATATCTCTCTGTGAATTCGAGTAAAGATTGATAGTAAGAAAATTTTCGTCCAATAAATCGATCTACTCTATTGGTTCGCTGGAAAAATAAAATGATAGAAAAAATGCCAAGAGTGAATGGAAAAAGCAAAAAAGTACACAACCACCAATTCAAAAGAATGGTGTCTGTTTTCAAACGTTCATTGATACAAATTCCAACTATTTTTGCATCATCATTCATGGTGCTTCCTCCATCAGGATACCAAAGCTCTATTTTTTATAGCATACATGTAAAACGTAAAAAGAGCAAAAAAAATTTTTCATTTTTATATATTGACATTCATCGATATGTTTGTAAAACAATAGATGCCTTCTTTAATATACCGTAATGCATAGGTGGTAAAATGAAAAAACATGAAAGAATAGTTCTTTTTGTAAAAGCGTTACAAGACGAAAACCGTTTACAAATCATCGAAATGCTACAAAATGGGGAGCAATGTGCTTGTAAGTTATTGGAGCACTTACAAATTGAGCAATCAACACTATCTCATCATATGAAAATACTGTGTCAATCTGGTTTAATACTAGGAAAAAAAGTTGGCAAATGGATGCATTATTCAATAAATCCCATAGAAGCCAACAAGCTTTTGGTTTTACTGCAAAATCTTACAAAAGTGAAGGATTCAACTGCAGGTTTAACGGAATCCAACATTCTTGGCACATCTTGCCTCTGTAAACATTCTACACATAAAGAAACGGTAATTTGATGTCTACATTAAGTTGGCTAGGTAGTTTTCTACAAGATCAAGTGTTGGGTATGAAATGGCTTCATGAATTGGTTGGCGTAGGTCTTGAAAAAGTTGGCCTTGACCCAGGCTCAATGATTGGAGGAAGCATCCATTTCTTTGTTTACGATGTGATTAAAATTTTTGTTCTTTTATCTGTCCTTATTTTTACCATCTCTTACATCCAAAGTTTTTTCCCACCTGAGCGGACAAGAAAAATATTAGGACACTTCCGAGGATTGGTTGCAAATTCTTTAGCAGCATTACTTGGAACTGTCACTCCTTTTTGTTCCTGCTCTTCTATTCCTCTTTTTATTGGCTTTACAGGTGCAGGTCTACCACTGGGTGTAACATTTTCATTTCTCATTTCTTCACCGTTGGTGGACTTGGGATCTTTACTCTTGTTAACTAGCATTTTTGGCGGTTCTATTGCCATTGCCTATGTTGTAGTAGGATTAATGTTAGCAATTCTTGGAGGAACCCTAATAGAAAAAATGCATTTAGAAAACTATATTGAAAAATTTATCTTGGAGATGCCATTTGCAGAACATGAGGTTGCTATTCCAACTCAAATAGAACGATTGCATTTCGCAAAAGAACAGATGCTATCCACAGTAAAAAAAGTATATCTTTATATCTTTATTGGTGTAGGGATTGGTGCTATTATACACAATGTCATTCCTGAAAGCTTTATTCAGAGTGTTCTAGGTTCTGAAAATGCATTTTCTGTAGTAATTGCCAGTCTTTTGGGTATTCCTATGTATGCAGATATTTTTGGCACTATTCCAATCGCAGAAGCATTGTATGCAAAGGGAGTTGGTCTAGGTACTATTCTGGCTTTTATGATGTCTGTAACAGCATTATCTTTACCATCTCTTATCATGCTCCGAAAAGTTGTCAAACTCAAACTTTTAGTGTACTTCTCACTCATTGTTACAGTTGGGATTATTCTGATCGGCTATCTTTTCAATGCCCTAGAATCTATATTTATTTGAATTCTTTATCTTCTAATTCCTGCAGTCTTTGTAGAATTTTAGTAAATAGATGATTTCGAAATGCATGTACCCACAAACCGTCTTGAAATCTTTCCCCGCGAATGATGTGTGTGAGTAGGATTTTGATATCACAATATTCAGCTTTTTCAATTCTTTCTTGGATGTTATCCTGATACAAACCAAGTTTAGACAAGCTTAAAGAATAATCTTCATCGACAAGGCAAGCATCATAAATTGCATCAATAAATTCTTTGAATTTCTGAGTGTAGATGGGATATGCAGCAGTACAACTATGGCCAGCATGCAATCCACAACCACCACCCCAAGTACATATTTCTCCTTCAGAAGCTTTTTCGAAAAAAGGTATAAATGCAAAGAGCTTTTCTATTGGATTCATAACCACCTCGTGTTTCTAATCTAGTAACTATTTTTCCAAATTTGCACGAAAAAGGCAAATCTAAAGAAAAAAATAAAGAATTGTGTACTGGATTTCATGAAAATTCATTACAATAATAGTGGGGCAGTATTCCTTACTATGGAGGGCATAATGAGTTACCAATCCATGGTGGATATTAGAAAAGAGCAATGTGCAACATTGCGACGTAAGAAGTATCCATATTCCATGATGGCACGTTTTTTTATTTGTTTGATGGATTCTATTGCAGGGAAAAGAACATCTTTGTCAAAATTGAAGCTTCTTGAATTATTAGCTAGTATACCCTATCGGGAATGGGAAAAACGCCAGTATGCTAATATAACAAAAAACTACGCTGATCTATTTTTTGTCCAAAAATGCAAGCGTATGATTGACTGGTGCCGGCAAGCCCAAGACAACGAATTCTGGCATCTTCTAATTCTTGAAGAAAAAATGAAAGAAGACAGGGAAAAAGATCCATGGTATCTATCTTACTGCGTACGCACATGGATGGTATGTTGTTATGTTGCTTTTTCGAAATACACATCCCGCATCAATCTACAATGGGCAGTGTTTTTTAATGCACAATTTGAAGATCATGCAGAACATTGCTATGCAGCTTTCATCGAAGAGCATCCATCCTGGGATTACCAACCTGTGAATAGTCCATTGGTACAGAAATTTGGATGCTTTGATAGCTGGGGGGATGTTTTTCGACGAATATGCCTAGATGAAAGAGACCATCGTAATATCGGATTTTATTTTGGAGGCCGTATCGAATACGTAGAAGAATACTCTGGGATGCCTGAAATTGATAAAAATTCTACGCCATAGTGATAATTTTTTAATTCATTTCGCCTGTTCTTTTAATTCTTTCTCAATGATTTGCTCTAATAAGTTCCATTCATCATGTGCCTTGTGAAGAACCTTTTGAAGAATTTGTCTATCTTTATCAAAATTAGCTTCAATAAAGGAAGACAATCGACCCATTTCGTTGAAACTAATCATAAATGCTGCGCCTTTTAAGGAATGTGCGGTTTGTTTGATTTTCGTTGGGTCTTGTTGGTCAATTGCTTCTTCTAAATGCTTGAGCCTGAGTGGGATATTCTTCGATATCTCAAGAGAATACTGATACATTTGTTTGTTGTTTCCGATGCGGCTGAGTAGCTCCTCTTTATCAAAATGCTTGTGAGGTTGAGATATCCACTCATCAATGGATGGTTGTGTCTGATAATCATAAGATTCAGGGATCAAATACTTCGTAACAAGGGAACGTAACGTATCAATATGAATCGGCTTAGGTAAAAAATCATCCATACCGGCTTGCAAACATCGTTCTTTTTCTTCTGATAAGGCACCGGCTGTTAATGCTACAATAGGAGTATGAATGTGTTTTGATTGTTCCCATTGCCGTATTTTACGAGTAGCATCCAAACCATCCAAAACAGGCATTTGAACATCCATAAAAACTAGATCGATTGGATGATTTTGCAGTATTTGAACAGCTTGCACTCCATCTTTTGCTTCCCAAATGGTTGATTGAGGTAAAATATCGTTCAAAAGTGCTTTTGCCAACATCATATTCATTTCAACATCTTCAGCAATTAACAGCTGGTATTGTTTTGACGAAGCAGAGAAATTTTGCTCTTTTTCAACAATGGGGTAGCTTGATTTTTGAGACAAGGAGTCGGATTTCTTCAGGTGTTGTAAATGGTGGAGTAACTCATCAGATTTTACTGGTTTCACAAGGAAACATTCCACACCCAAAGCTTTGCTTTCTTGTCGTAACTGGTGATTATCTGAAGAACTATGCAGCATAATGATAGGTGATTGTGTTGAAGTAATACGAGGATTTTCTTTGATTTTCTTGATCGTTTCAATACCATTCATATATGGCATATGATAATCCATAATGATCACATCGAAGGGTTTGCTACTTTCCAGTATTCGCAAACATTCTAAACCATTGTCACATCCAACAAACTCAATTCCCCAGTATTCAAAATTAGTTTTTAAAATCCATCGGTTTTGATCATTATCATCTACTACCAATACTCGGTGTACATCCAATCTCTTTGTTTTATCAACGCAAGATTTTTCCACAATAGGCAAAGAGATAGTAAAAAAGAAAGTACTTCCTTCACCGGGGGTACTTTCAAATTGAATATTTGCTCCCATTTTTTCTACAAGTAGGTTTGAGATGGTAAGTCCGAGACCAGTTCCACCAAATTTTCTTGTTGTAGAACTGTCTCCTTGGGAAAAGGATTGGAAAAGCCTTGTTTTCTGCTCATCCGTGATGCCTATTCCTGTATCACGTACACTAAATGTATAGTCTCCTAGATCTGAAGAAGTTTTATCATATGTAACCCGAAGTTCAATTTCTCCTTGCTGAGTAAACTTAACAGCATTGCTCAAAAGATTCATTAATACTTGTTTCAATCGTATGGGATCAGCAATGACAAATCGGGGAATAAAGGGGGAGATATTCATCAGAAGCTCTAACTTCTTCTGGGATGCATGGTATTTTACTATATCGATTGCTCCTTCCATTAATAGAACTATGTCGGTTTCTACCTTTTCGAGCTCCAATTTCCCTGCTTCAATTTTGGACAAGTCTAATATATCATTAATGATTGCAAGAAGAGCTTTACCGGAGGTATTCGCATTTTCAGCATACTGTTTTTGAGAAGAATTTAGGGGAGTTTTCACTAACAAATCTGTAAAACCGATCACACCATTGAGCGGAGTTCGTATTTCGTGGCTCATATTGGCTAAAAATTCGGACTTTGCTTGACTTGCTTTCAATGCTTCTTCTTTGGATTGTATTAGATTTGCTTCAAGATCAGATTTAGTAATAAGATTCACAAGTAGCTGAGAAAAAATGGAAAGAAGGGCGACGTCATCCTTTGAGAACTCATGTTTGGTAGCCACAGAATCAAATCCAACGGATCCAATACACTGCTCCACTTTCATGATAGGAATAGCTATGAGGCTTTTTACCTGATTCTCTTGAAGTCGTTGTTTTACCGACTTGTTTTCATCCATCAAATCTACATCCGGGATAAAAACTGTTTCTCCCTGGCGATGCTTCTGAATCCACTCAAATACCAATGGATTGGACATGGATATATCAATCCCTTTTTTCAGCCGGGGGGGTATGCTATCTCTGCACCATTCATAAGTATTTTGGTAGATATTTTTTTCAAAATCGTACATAAAAATGTAGGCTCGATCTACGTTAGCAAAAGTAGCAATTTCCTGTAAAGAAGTCTGTATGGCTGATTCGATCTTTTCCACAGGTAAGTTGATATAGGTGGATGCCATATGCAAGAATAGTTCATGTAGATGAATTTGCTTTCTTAAATTTGCGAGAGCTTTTTTTAAATCTGTAATGTCTCGAACCATTCCGATCACATGTTGGTGATCAGCCAAGGTTAATCGGGCTTCATAATCGCGAATTTCAGAGTGTATGGGGAGCTGATATTGAATAGGGGGAGTGTCTTTACCCTGAATCACATCAGCTATCCCCATTAGAATTCGCTGG
Organism: uncultured Caldisericota bacterium; assembly: GCA_964583965.1. Taxonomy (GTDB): domain Bacteria; phylum Caldisericota; class Caldisericia; order UBA6126; family UBA6126; genus JAGLCW01. The sequence goes on along the minus strand of CAZOYI010000150.1, from coordinate 12,078 downwards.
GCTAAATCAGAAGGTAGTACTTTCTCCACAGATTTTCCTACAAACTCCTGCTTGGGTAAGTACAAGCTTTCTTTGTGTCCAGATTTCAAATCGACAAACATTCCCTGATGATCCAGTACAAACATCAAATCTGGTATGGCATGAAGTAGAGATTCGATATATGCTTTTTTTTCTGCTATGGCTCTTTGAATTTCTTTTCGGTCTGTAATATCACTGTGAGATCCAGCCATTCGATAAGGTTTTCCATCGGGCAATCGGATAGCTTCTCCTTTTGATAATATCCAGCGAAGAGTACCGTCTTTGTGTTTCATGCGAAACTCAATGGAATACTTTTGAATCTCTCCTTGAAGATATTTTTGTATATACCGATTCACTCTCTCTCGATCTTCTTCGTAAATAAGATCATTGAAAGAACTCATTTTATTGGGAAGTTCATGATCCTGATATCCTAGCATTTCTTTCCAGCGCCTGGATAAAAAGAGAGAGTCGCTACGGATGTTCCAATCCCATATACCATCATTTGTACCATTGATAGCAAGTTCAAACTTCTCTTTTGTCTCTGCTAGTTCAGTTTGTGCCTTTTTATGCTCTGTTAAATCAGTAAACAATAGATTGCATCGATCAGAAGAAAGAAATTGAATATGAATCCGAAAGTGACGATTTCCTACTTGAAAATCTTTATCTAAACTCACCTGATTGCCTGTGGGTGAATTAAATACAACAAAGCAATCAATTCCATTATTTTCAATGCCGGGTAGTACTTCTCGTACAGTGTGACCAATGATTTGTTCTTTGGATAGATTTGTTAGTTTTTCGAATGTAGCGTTTATGTCTAATATTAAACAATGGGAAAATTGATTTTGATCATCTCTTTCGATACTACAATGGGCATATCCAAAAGGAGCGGAATGAATAATGTTTTTGTAGTGTTCGTTTTGCATAAGGGATTTTTTCTTACGAAAAAGGAATTCCATTTCCGTCATGAGTAACTTGAATGATATCCACTATAGCCCACACAAACGTGATAAAAAAGCCAATACCAAAAAACCACCCCAGTAAAACAGAAATGAGCAACTGCTTAATAGCCGTATTTGTATGTCCTGCATAAAAATTATGAACCCCAAAGCATCCCAAAAAAAGTGCCAATAAGACATACAATACTCTTTCTTTTGGTGGATAGAGATATGTGTTTTGCTGATGAGTATGTGGATGAGTGTATGTTTTTTGTTCAGTAGTTTGTTTTTCTCCGCAGAAAGGACAGAATACGTCTTTCTTATTGATAATATTTCCACAGCTCGTGCAGTAGCGTTCATTTTTCTCTAAAGGTTCTTCATTTAAATTGCCATAATCTTGTGGCATCCATGCTCTCCTTTAAAAACTAAAATAGCAATCTTCATGATTTCATACCTATATCATATCAAAAAAAAGCAAGTGATGAAATCAATTGAAAAAGTACTAGATATATTTCACCCATTTTGATCTTTTTCGAAATAATCATTTACATCCTTCATAAGATCTGCTATAGGAAGCTGCTGTAGACACTTGGATTCACACTCATGACACCAATCCCTTTTTCAACAGCATCTTTGTACCCTTGCATACCTGCCTGATATTCTGTATCGTAATAATTGACACCTTGCTCCATAGCATAATGAATCAAACGATTCACCAGTTTCTCGTCGACAGGAGTCGTTTGATCCATAAAGTTCAGAGAGCCGTCGACTCGATAGAATCGCATGCAACCAAAGCCAAGTATGGAAATAGGAAGCATTTTTTTGCTTAGTTGTCTATATTGCATGATTTCTCCTTTTCGATGCTATGTCAATCACGATAAACATTTGATAACAACAGTTGCAAAAGCTCATAAAATTAGTTTCTATCAGTGTTTATAACATAAACCATTTTGATTTCAATGTTTCTTCCTTTATTTACATTTTTCGTTCCCCTAGTATACTTTTGATATACTAATTTTATTAGAGGCTACTAATTACGTATGAATTTGCATTTTAGTTTTATTCGATATGGAATTTCGACGATTGTTCTTTTTTCTTTATTTTCTTGTTCATTCCAAGCTTCTACAAACAAAACCCAGAATGATGATCAACCCTACTGTAGTTTTACTACGCAATCCGATATATATTTTTCCATCGTTGATCAACATTTTGGTTGTATGCAGCAAGATAATATGATTTTCCAATCTTTATCTTCCTTCTGCATAGAAAACAAATTTATTTTCCCAATGGGAAACCTAGTGCAAGTACCTAATATTTTCTTCGCTTTTAACCTAGTAGAAGATGGATACCAAATTTGGAGATATGACTCATCCAAAAACATACTCTATTTAGAGTTTTCCTCTCAAATTGGAAGAATTCATTTTTATCAGGTATCTACGGATGGGCAATGGATTTTATTAAACGGACGACAAAAAAAGGATGACCGAGTAGATGATCATTATATTGATCCAATACTACTGCAAAAAATCAATCATAACTGGGAACCATCACGTATGCCTCATTTAGTTTTTCCTGATTCTTACTTTTTCGAAGTTATTTTTGTAAGAGGGAAAGTGGGGGAAACCAAGATATGTCAAGTGGTCACTTTTCTTTCACCACAAAAAGCAAAAGATAAGTTAGAACAAACTTTTCACCTTTATTTCAACAACATCGGAGATATCAGCAAATGTTCCATATGTCCTTTCCACACGGATCCATTAATAACAAAAAAATTCATCTTTGATAGCTCGTATTCTAAGCTTTTATTTGTATACGGAAAAAAACGAAATAACAGCAAAATATTTTTTATTGATATACCGAATGAAAGTTCTACAGTTTTAGAAGAAATCAAAAAAGAAACTCCGATTGAAATTGGATTTTACGACGGATCACCATACTACATCACAGACAAAACTGCACACATTTGGAATGAAAATCTAAAAAAAAGCACTCTAGTACAAGAAGAACTGTTCCGATCTTTTCAAAAAGTATCCGTTAAAGAAACGTATAATTTCGATGAAGATATCGTTATGGGTCCCAAAATAATTTTTCAAAAAAAACCATGAATAGACTCTAAAAAATCTAACTCCTGAAACGAATCTCATGGTAATGATGTATACTTTTTAGTATGCAGTGTTACACTTCCTTTATTTTCTTTGACGATTTCAGAAAGGAATTAAACATGGATAGAATTAGTACGCGCAGAATGTTTTCAGGTTATCTTTCTGGTGCCAAAGAACTTATGTCTCACAAAAATATTCTAAACAGCATTAATGTATTTCCTGTTCCAGATAGTGATACTGGTACCAATCTGTTTTCTACTATGAAATCCGTTTTACAGGATGCTTCTTATCATGAATCTACACAAATCACACTACATTCCATCGCTGAATCTGCATTAAAAGGAGCCCGAGGGAACTCGGGGATTATTTTTGCTCAGTATCTATATGGATTGAGCATGGAGACAGCCAACGAAGCAAGCTTAACGCTTCAGAATTTTGTCCTTGCCAACCAGAAGGCAGTGAAATACGCATTTGATGCAGTTGCTCAACCCGTTCATGGAACGATTCTTACTGTCATTCAAAAATGGGCAGAATCCCTTCAATCGTGGCACAAAACTTCTTCAGATTTTGTTGAAGTGCTTTTGAAGGCTCATCGAGACCTTGATAATGCAGTCTCAGAAACAACGAAGCAGCTGAAGGTTCTTAAACAAAATCATGTTGTGGATTCAGGAGCTAAAGGATTTGCATTGTTCATCAAGGGATTCATTGATCACCTTCAATCTGGCAAAGAAGACATTCCTTTTGCTGATGATTATTCTTTTGAAGAAGATCCAGCGATAGAAATACCCCTTCATCAGTTTCAAGAAATCACATATCGATACTGCAGCGAAGCAATCATTGAGGGTGCAAATCTATCTTTAAAAGCAATAAGAGAGGACTTCACAGACCTTGGTGATTCACTTATTGTAGCAGGTGGAGCCCATAAAATTCATGCCCATATCCACACCAATCAACCTCAGGAATTCTTCCGACAAATGGCACACTATGGTAAAATTTCCTACCAAAAAATTGATGATATGAAAATGCAGATGAACATAGCGACCAATCAGAAATACCCTATTGCATTGGTCACGGACACCATTGCAGATATTCCACAATCATTCATTGATGAACATCAAATACAAGTTATTCCACTTCATGTGTTTTTAGGAGATGAAAACTATATTGATCGTTACAGTATTAGTACGAGTCAGATTCTAGAATACATGGATCACAATGCTATCCTACCAACATCTGCTCAACCAGACTACAAAGATATTGAAAATACATTTCGTTTTTTATCTACCCACTACTCCTCCATCATTGTTCTTACCGTTTCAGCAAAGTTAAGTGGCACCCATTCCATCATTTCTAGTGTTGCAAAAGAACTATCTCATGATAAACTACACATTCAAGTTATTGATTCAAAACTAAACTCAGCTGCTCAAGGACTTATGGTTATGAAATGCGTTGAGTATCTAAAAAAAGGCATGACCGCAGACCAAATCAAAGATAAAATCCAGCATCAAATTCAGAGAACCAAAATTTTAGTACATGTAAAAAGCATCGACAACATGATTAAATCAGGACGATTAAGCCACCGCATGGGAACCATCGCCAAAGCATTACACCTACGGCCTATTGTAACCCTAGATGCGGATGGAAAAGGTACCCTGGATGGTATAGCCATTAAGGACAAACAAAGTCAAAAAAAGATACTCCGTCATGTTAAAAAAACGATGAAGACTTCAACGATTGAAGATTATGCCGTAGTGCATTCCAACAACCTTGTAGAAGCGCAAAATATGGCTATAGAACTTGAAAAACTAATTGGAAAACCTCCTCTTTTTATTGAAGAAATATCTCCCATAACAGCAATTTCAGCAGGCAATGGAGCAGTTGCTATATCCTATACATGGAATAATGATGCCAAGGAGTCAACAAGATGATTTTCTATCAAGTCGGATTTCTATTGTTTTTGTTTTTTTGTCTTGCTTTTGCTATTGGTCAATGGCTTCGTAACAATTCAATTGTTGATGTTGGATGGGGTTTGGGTTTTGTACTTATTGCTTTTTACACACTCTTCACGCTTCCCCAACCCTCCTTCAAAAATATTATTCTGACAATTTTCGTTTCACTATGGGGCTTGCGACTTGCCATGCACGTTGCAAAAAGAAACTGGAAAAAACCTGAAGATTACCGATATGCAGCCATGCGAGAGCGATGGGGTACAAAATATATTTCGCTCAAAGCTTTCTTTAAAGTTTACATGACACAAATGATTCTCATGTATATCATAGCATTACCTATCATCAGTATTAACTCTTCTACTTACCCCAACCTACAGCTCATTGATCTTGTTGGAATGTTTGTCTGGCTTGTTGGATACTTCTTCGAAGTAGTTGGAGACAAACAATTGGCTACTTTCATCTCCAAACCTCAAAATAAAGGCAAACTAATGACACAAGGTTTATGGAGCATTACTCGTCACCCCAATTACTTTGGTGAAGCCACCATGTGGTGGGGGATATTCCTGCTTTCCATTGTGTCCCCGTATTATTACATCACAATCATAAGTCCTATCACAATTACATCTCTCTTGCTTTTTGTATCGGGTGTGCCAATACTTGAAAAGAAATACAAAGATCGACCTGATTTTCAAGAGTATAAAAAGAAAACCAGCATATTTATTCCCTGGTTTTCCAGAAAAATCAAAGGAGGACAATGATGGCATTATTGATCAAATCTTACACTGCGAGTTTTATCATTTTTCTTGGTATTGACATGATTTGGCTTGGTTGGATAGCCAAGAATTTGTATTCATCTGCTATTGGCCACTTAATGGGTTCGAAAGTTTTATGGGGACCAGCTTTTATTTTCTATGCTATTTTTGTAGTTGGTATCCTCTTTTTTGTAGTTTTTCCTGCTATCCAAAAAAACAACTGGTTATATGCCCTTGGTGCTGGTGCTTTTTTTGGTTTTGTAACCTATGCAACCTACGATTTAACAAATCTAGCTACACTCAAAGATTGGCCTGTGATGGTAACCATTATTGATCTATGTTGGGGATCCTTTCTAAGTGCTTCTGTTTCAGTCCTGAGCTATTTCACCATCACTCGATTCTTCTTACCATAAGATAACCCTAGAATATTGATTCATCGTCAAATGGAATTGCAAAGGGGCATGTAGCAACATGATTTTTCCATTTCATTTTTAACGTGTAATACCCTTTTTCAATGCGACGATTGTAGTAAAAAGCAACCAATATTGTACTATGAGGATTTTCCTTGAGGGTTTCAGTATAAACGCACCCCAGAACACCCAAATTGATTTCAATCTGATCACGCATATAGGGGATATCTTCAGGATCAAAATACATCTTTACAGCAAAATCAACCATGGAGGTTTCATGTGGTGGATCAATGATAACAAAAACCATAGGATACGACATTTGGAGTATTGAAAAGGGTTGCGATGGAAATGATTCTCCCTCTAGACTATTGGCAACCTCAACAACTATAGTTCCCGGTTCTGAGGGATTGACTAAATTAAGATCTTTACAAAACACAATGGTAATCTTATCTCCCGCATGAATAGGAGTAGCAGGATATAGGCTAAATGTATGGTCATCCAGGGATATTTGATCTGGTTTTTCTCCATTAATCTGAATATCTTCTAACCGAATAGTATGGGGCATATGTACTTCTTGTGCAAAGCGTACCTGTAAGGGGTTTTCAAGATCAAACTTTCCTTTTCCTGCAATACACTCAACAAGATACACACTATTCATATCTGTATAGGGATTGCTCAAATACAATCGAGTTTTCCCTGGCTCTACGGCAATCACTTGGATTGGAGCTGATGTTTTCCAATAAGGAGAGGACTCTGTGCGAATTGAAAAGGCAATGTCTCCGGTTTTCGCCGGAGTAACAATCCCTGCTTCTGGACTAAAATGAATTGTGAGTGTATCCCATTGTTCTATTGTTGGATCCATTTCAAAAGGAAGGCAAAATCGAATCCAAATAGATGTATCCTCACATACCGTAATGATTGGAAGTCCTTGTAGAATTCTACAACTTGTCGAGTATACAGCTCCTTCAAAGTAAATTGCATCCGTGATTTGGATCAATCGATCTTGTCGTTCTTTTTTCTCCTGTGGAAGGGGTGGTTGAAACTCAGTACCCGGAGGGAAACAAATCTCAATCCATTCGTATGTTTCATGAAAAGTTGGTACTTTGTATTCAAAGCTATAATGCACTGGCTCATTAGCATGAGGAGGGGATATCTTTGCTACAAGAGAAGACAACCTGATAGGAGGTAAAGCAGTCGGAAATTCCATAGCAAAAGTGTTGGATAAAAAGATGAAACAGAAAATCACCAAAACAATCACGAAAACCCGAATTATTCTCATATTTTTCTCCTTAGACAAAACATCCCACAACATCCAACTCACATATTAACATCATACATGAAAAAAAGGAATACAAGTTACAAAAGTTACTTTGTTGGTTTTTTAATTAAAGAATACCGTAGTGTAGCTACAGAAATCGTTACAGAATTTGGAAGTAGTAAAGGGCAAAAAGAAATACTCCTACTACAAACCAGAGACCATATGTGGGTAGCAAACCACTATGTGCATTGCGGAGTATGCCAGATATATATTGAATTGCTCTTCTGCCCAGGTCATACAAGTCCAGATACTTTTCCTCTGACCAGGTGTAGGCTTTTTTCAATCCAAAGCACTGTCGGATGGATTCGTAGCACTGTATGCCCTTTACATTGTGGCAACATGCATAACGATTGATGAAGTGAATAAGGACATAGATTAGCAAAGAAAATCCGACTAGGTATGCAATACCTTCGACTACTCTAAAGTGGATATGAAGATTTTGTTGGAAAATGGGAACTAGAAAGGAAGTATTTGTCCAACCACTGGCTGTAAAACCCAATACTAGACAAAGGATAGCCAAGATAATCATGGGAATAAGCATCCAGCCGTTGTTTTCACGAACATTACTCCAGCATTGGCATGGCTTTTCAATGAACAACCCATACATAACTTTGACGAAACTAGATAAAGTCAAAAGGCTTCCTACGAGTGCCAAAATCCAAAACAAACTCCACCACGAAATTCCATACATCTCGTGAGTCAGCTCAATGCCATGCATAATAACATGCTTACTGAAATAGCCATTAAAGGGAAATACTCCCGATATGGACAAAGAAGCAATTGCCATCACAGTGAAGGTGATGGGAAGTACTTTGGCAAGACCTCCCAATTGGTCTAAATTGGTGGTTTTGCAATTTTTTTCTACCACTCCTCCGGATATGAAGAGTAGGGTCTTGTATACGATATTATTGATCATATGGTATACAGCTCCTATTAAGCCCATAGTAGTTCCGGTACCGATGCCTAAAACCATATGTCCTACCTGCGAAACGGTGTGGTATCCTAAAAGTTTTTTCAAATCATGTTGTACTAGTGCCATCAGTACACCAACAAAAATACATATACAACCAAGGCTCATAATCACTATGACAGCTATTGCGTTAAGTGTATAAATGGATCCAATCATGCGGATCATGAGATAAATCCCTAGTATTTTGTCCAGTGATAGTGGCAGAAATGCTGTTACAGGAACATAGCTGTGCTGACAAGCATCGGGCAGCCAACTATGGAAAGGAAAAACTCCAGCCTTGGCAAAAGCCCCTGTGAACAAAAACACAAGAGACAATGTAGCAAGGGGAAGTTCTAGGGTAACATGCATGTCGGAAAATAAAAAAGTATTTGTAAGAACATATAGAATCGCCAAACCCAAAATCATGACGATGTCGGATCCGCCTACCATGATAAAAGTCTTCTTTGCGGTATCACGTGATTCGGGATCTTTTTTTAATCCTATCATAAGGTAGAGCAATACTCCCAGTAGTCCCCAACCAATTGACATGAGAATCATATTGTCTGCACATAAAGTAAAAATCGTAAGACCCAGAGAGATCATACTAAAAGCATGAAAAGAAGTTGCAAGTTGGGAACGAGAAAAATATCCACGAGAATACAGATTAATGATCCAGGCGAAAAAAGTTGTCCAAAACATCATCACCCGGGCTGTACCATCAATTTTTAATCCCCATCCCTGATACGACCATCCACTGGACCAGCAAGCGACAACCATGATAAACAAAATGGAGACAACAGTCATGGTTAATCCAAAAACATACAGCTTCAAGTATTTAGAAAACATCAGAACAAAGATTCCTATAAGCACAGGGAAAGCGATGCAGGAAAAAAGGAGCAGCTCTGTGTTAGTCATTTTTCACTGGAGATTCCTCATCAGGATTTTGTTCAGCAGGTAGCTCCTCTTTTTGTCCAAAATCATATTGATCGCATACGGTATTTTTGCATAAACGAACTTTGGATTTGTAGGCACCTCGAGCTAGAGCATGTGCCGAAGTGGGTGAAGTGATCAAAATAAATACTATGCAAAGAAAAGCTTTTCCACTCATAGCCGAAAAACCTTTCAAAATGATAACCCCCAATAGCATACTGCAAACACCCAATGTAACAGACTTGGTGGCTGCCTGTAACCGGTTATAAACATCTGGGAGTCGAACAAGACCCAAACATCCAAGAATCATAAAAATGACACCAATGAAGATAAAAATATGGGATATGATTTCAGTCATGATATTGTCTCCCTTCTAGAAACTTAGCAAGAGACAATCCGCCAATAAAACTAATCAAAGTCCATGCCAATGCTACATCCAGAAAAAAATCATTTCCAGTTTTCAAAGCAGAAAGTACGCAAAAACCAACCATTACTGTTCCTAATATATCAATGGCAACGCTACGATCTGGGGGCGTTGGACCTATCGCAATTCGATACAAACACAAACAAACTGAGGCTGTTAGTGCAGATAGAAAAAGAACATCATACAGCATAGATCCTCCTTTTATTCAAAAATCTTTTTCAAGATTTCTTCAAAAGGTTCTACAATGATCTTTCGGGCATTTTCTTCTTCTTGGCAGGTTACATAAATCCAGTGTACATAAATAAAGCCATCGGAATCCATGTCCACCACAAGTGTACCAGGTGTTAACGTTATGGAGTTAGCCAATATCATTCGAGCCAGGGGATTTTTCAAATTCGTTTTCACTTTCACAATACCCGGCTTGATGGGTAATGAAGGGTGCAATACTCTATACGCAACATCAATGTTTGCGACTACCATCAAGTGAAAAAAACGAAGCCCGTAGACCAAACACCAAAAAAACCGAATGGGTGATATGGGAAGATATAGTGGAAATTCTGGTAAAGATCGAATTTCTAGGTAGGCAACCAAGGCACTGAGAAGAATTCCTAGAATCCATTTTTCCCATAGTCCCGGAGTACCTGGAAAAGGCCAGGTTAACAAAACCCAGCAGATCAGCAGTAAAAAGAATACTCGCAAAAAGCTTCTAAGGCGCACTTTGGAACACTCCAAGCCATTTACCGCTTAATAAAGCTTGTGCAGCTGGCAAGAAATAGGTCTCCCGCAAAACAGGAACAACAATGAGAGCACCTAACGTTATGCAAAAGAAACATAAAATCAGCATAGGAAAAATCATTGACCAGGGTGATTCCTTCACCTTTTGAAATTTTGAAGGTAAATCCCCTAAAAAAACATATTTCTGGATCTTTGGAAACAAGGTCAAGGTCATGATAGCAACAACCACAATAATCAATCCCAGTATCCACTGTCCTGATGCAACGCAAGCGATAATCAAAATGAGTTTTGACCAAAAACCGTTCAAAGGAGGAACTCCTCCAATGGAAGTAAAACCAATAAAGCTAGCAGCATTTGTCCATGGCATTACTTTTGCCAAACCACCCATGGAATGAAAATTCCGTTCACCGGTTGCATGTTCTACGGATCCAGCAGATAAGAATAATAGAGATTTGAAAGCGGAGTGATTTACGATATGAAGCAATGCTCCAATTAAACCAAGAGGAGTTCCTAAACCAATACCTATAAAGATATACCCAACCTGACTCACGCTATGACAAGCTAATAGGCGTTTAAAGTCGTGCTGTCCCATGGCTAAAAGGACTCCAACTAAACTGGAGAGAGCACCAAGCCAAGCAATCAAAGTTAAAGGAGCCTGCTCTATTCCAATGATATTAAAGAAAAACCGCAAAAGTACATAGATCCCAACGACTTTGATCAAAACCCCAGACAATATGGCAGACACAGGGGCTGGTGCAGACGAATGTGCATCGGGAAGCCAGCTATGAAAAGGAAAAAGAGCAGATTTTAGTCCAAAACCAGCAGCAAATACTGTGATAATAAGCCATGTAATAGGATTTGTAACATCCAACCGCTGGGCAACCAGCATCATATTCAGCGCTGCCGTTTGGCTATAAATCAGAGCAATTCCTAACAAAATAAACAGAGAAGATATGCTCCCCAATACCAGGTATTTGAAGGAAGCTTCGAGTTCATGAGCCTTCCCACCATAAGCCACAAGAGCATAAGAGGCTATCGTTGCAATTTCCATATACACATACAAGTTAAAGAAATCTGCAGTAATCACAATACCATTCATGCCTGCCAGCATCAGAAACACAAACGAAAAATACCTGGATTTGGCAGTATATTGCTCCATATACCCTATAGAATACCAACTCGCTACAAAAACTAGAATCTGAACTACAATGAGAAGCAATCGATTGAGAGGATCTAGCATCAAGGTAATTCCTACAAAAGGATGATACCCTCCCACAAAGTAGAATCCCCTTTGAAGAGGAGTAGCAAAAGCAAGAATAACAAGTGCAGAAGTAGTAAGCATCACAAGAGTATGGATAATCCACTTTTTATGTTCAATGAATCCCAATACTAAAGCAGAAAACAAAGGTATTGCAACAAATAGAGGTAATAATCCCACAGAGTTATCCTCTCAATTTCCGCATTTTGGTAATATCGAAAGTACCGTATACGTAATAAAGACGAATTGCCAGGGCAACCATTAGTGCGGTTACTCCCAATCCAATCACAACAGAAGT
>CAZOYI010000149.1:0-2114 GCA_964583965.1 uncultured Caldisericota bacterium | reverse complement strand
ATCCATTTTGGAGCGGTAGCTAGGAGCTTGTATGAAGAAACATATTGTTCTTGGTGTGACTGGATCTATTTCAGCATACAAAAGCATTGAAATTGTTCGCAGATTGATTCAAGATGACTTTCATGTGTCGGTAGTGATGACAAAGAACGCCACCGATCTTATTTCTCCCCTTACCTTTGAAACTATATCTCACAATACGGTATATACCGCTATGTTCAAAGAAGGTTTCTGCAAAGATGTTACTCACATCAAACTTGCCTCTGAATCGGACCTTATTCTGATTGCTCCTGCAAGTTATAATGTCCTTGGAAAAGTATCAGCAGGGATTGCAGATGACCTTCTAACATCGATTATAGCAGCAGCTCCCCCTGAAAAAGTACTCTTTGCCCCTGCTATGAATGTTCACATGTATGAAAACCCTGCAATGGTTTTCAATTGTCATCAGCTATTAAAGAGAGGGTATCGTTTTATCGAACCCGATGAGGGTTCTTTAGCGTGTGGAACAAGTGGAAAGGGTCGGTTAAAAGATGTCGATAGCCTTGTTCAGGAAGTGAAAAACAATTTTCAGCCTACTCTGCTTGCCCATAAAAAAGTACTTATCACTGCTGGTGCTACCCGGGAATATCTTGATCCGATACGATACATCTCCAATTCGTCCACAGGACGAATGGGATTTGCACTGGCTAAAGCTTGCCACGATATGGGGGCAGAGGTAACCCTTATAGCAGCGAATTCTCATTTGGAAAATCCGAGTTTGAAATGCATTCGAGTTGAAACTGTTGAAGAAATGCATTTGGAAGTAATGAAAGTTTACCCACATGTTGATATTGTGTTTATGGCAGCGGCAGTTTCTGATTTTAAACCTGTGCAGGTTCAATCAGAGAAGATAAAGAAAGATAACCAGTCTTTTACACTCGAATTGAAACAAAACCGGGATATCCTTGCAGAACTGGGAGCCATGAAAAAGCATCAAATACTGATTGGTTTTGCTGCTGAAAGCGAATGTTTACTAGAACGAGCAAAAGAAAAACGAATTCGGAAAAATGCTGATATCATGATTGGAAACGATCTTTCAAATTTTTCTTCCATTGGTGGTACTGTTTGGATCATATCCCAGGAACATGTAGTAAAATTGCAATCTCAATCGAAAGAAGAGCTTGCTCTCATGATTCTACATACTTTGGTGGAACAATTTAGTTTGTGATGAAACCGTTACAATCCTCCACAATTGGTTTTATTGGTGCAGGGAAGGTTGGTACTGCTCTTGGGTTGTATTTTTCTCAGCACAAGCTTTGTATTGGTGGCTACTATAGCGTCCCTACTTCTTCCTCAAAAGCATCAGCCCATCTAACGCATTCTCGAGTCTTTCAAAGCATATCGGAGTGTGCACAGGCATGTGATATTCTTTTCATCACTACGCCAGACGGGGCCATTGCAAAAGTTTGGAATGAATTAAGAGAACTGCCCCTGAATGGAAAAATGGTTTGTCACACTAGTGGAGTGATGTCCTCGCAAATATTTGATGGAATAGAAAAAAAAGATGCAACAGGATATGCTGTTCATCCTGTTGTGCCTATTACTTCTGATCCAAATGCTTATCGCAGCCTGTATAATGCTTACTTCACCATTGAAGGTCCCAATCAACACCTTGATGAACTATGGTTGTTTTTTTCTCGTCTTGGGAATTCTGTAGTTTGTATTGAAGCAGAAAAAAAAGATAAGTACCACGCTGCCAATGTACTCCTGTCTAATTTATTGGGAGTTCTGATTCATACAGGGTGGGAGCTTCTACAGGAGTGTAATATTCCCATGGAATGTGCTCAAAAAATGACAAAACCTTTATTGGATGCTACGCTCGAAAACATTTACACTCACGGTTTCACAAACTCTCTGACAGGACCGGTGGATCGAAATGATGTGGGAACAATTCAAGAACATCTGGACTGTTTATCCCCAGAAAAGCAAAGATTGTATGCGATTCTTTCCAAAGATTTGGTCAGTATAGCTCAGAAAAAGCATCCTCAACAAGATTTTTCTTTATTAGAAGAAGTCTTTCATTCAGTTCTGAATACTAAAAATGAAGGTTAACAATGAAAAAAACGGTACAAACATTT
>CAZOYI010000148.1:0-1963 GCA_964583965.1 uncultured Caldisericota bacterium | reverse complement strand
TGGGTTTTGCATTGCTTTTTAGGATATAATCATAGGCAATGGTGTCCAATTCAGAGGTTGTAACACCTGGGCGTATAGCCTCTTGGAGCTTCATCATTGTACAAGCAATAATATGCCCAGCTTTTTTCATTCGTTGAATCTCATCATTACTTTTTAGAAGGATCATTCTTATCCTTTTCTAAACAGTTTTTTAATAGGGTAAACACTTCTTCAATAGACTTTGATGCATCAATGGCGCATATTCGATCTGTTTTTTCGTAATATTCACAAACAGGTAAAGATTTCTTCTGATACTCTTTCATGCGGCATATAAGGGATTCAGAAGTATCATCTTCTCTTGGTACTAGTGGAGCATTACAACGATTACAAAGCAAGTCTTGTGGAACACGCTCTTTGGAGTACGTTGCTCCACAGTTTTGACACTGATATCTTCCGGCAATACGATTGGAAAGTTGTTTTTGTGAAACATTGTTTAAATACAATACACAATCCACTTCTACTTGATTGTTTTTCAAGAAATCATCTAGTAACTCCGCTTGACGGATTGTTCTAGGATATCCTTCTATTAAAACACCTTGCCGTAAATTGTGCTTTTCCAATTCCGTTTTGACAATATCAAATACAATGTCATCAGGAAGTAAATTGCCACTATTTACTTTCTGTGCATATTCATTCTCATCAGAATGAATCATATCTCGAACCAAATCTCCTACTCCAATAAAGGGGATATTATACTCTCTAGAGAGTAGATGTCCCTGCGTACTTTTACCAGAACCAGGAGGTCCGATTAAAACGACAATCATCCTCTTAAGAAACCTTTGTATTGTCTCATAGCTAAGAAAGCTTCCATTTGATTCGAAGTTTCAATCGCTACACCTACAATAATTAGGATGGATGTACCACCGAAATAGAAAATGGAGAGGTTGGTAGAAAGAAGCAATATGTTCGGTACAACAGCTAAAGCACCCAGGAATATGGAGGCGGGGAAGGTAATACGAGAAAGTACGTAACGAATAAATTCGGACGTTGCAACCCCAGGTCGAACTCCAGGAATGAAACCACCTGATTTTTGCAAGTTTTCAGACATTTGATCAGGATCATAAGTGATTGTTGTGTAAAAATAAGTAAAAAACACAATGAGTAAAAAGAATCCAACATTAAAAACCCATGTGGTTTGGGAAGCCAGGTAAGTTTGTGTAAACTCAGCAAATGCCGTTCCTTGTACAAATTGTGCAATAATGGTTGGAAATGTTAAAACAGAGGATGCAAAAATAATGGGTAGTACACCAGTTTGAACTAACTTAATAGGGATATAACTTGTTTGTGTACTCGATCCTCCTCCGCTGATTCTGCGCGAATATTGAACGGCAATTCTGCGTTCGGATTGGTAGCAAAAGATGATCCCACCCAAAACTACAACCAAAACGATCATTGCAATCAATAATGTTACCCAAGATAAGGTTCCTCCCTGCAACATGGTGGAAGCTTCACGAAATGACATAGGTATTCGAGTAATAATACCAACAAAAATGATTAAGGAGACACCGTTTCCTAATCCTTTTTCGGTAATAAACTCACCTAGCCATATTAACAAGAACGATCCAGCAACTAGTGTAATGATGATCACAATCTTTGCCATAATAGATGTATTGGTAAGTGCATCTGTAAAGACATAGTTGGTGAACATAAAAGCTTGTAATACAGCCAATACTAGAGCTAAATAGTTTGTGTATCGTGCAATTTGCCTTCTTCCGTCTTCGCCACCTTCTTTAGAAAGATATTCCAGATGGGGTACAACAACTACTAAGAGCTGAAGGATAATAGAAGAGTTAATGTATGGAAGGACCCCTAATGAGAAAATAGAGAAATTTTGGTATCCACCTCCAGAAAAAAGGTCAAGTAGTGCTAAAAATCCACCCTGACCCACCATTTCAGCAATAACAGCACGATCAATATAGGGGAT
>CAZOYI010000147.1:0-1670 GCA_964583965.1 uncultured Caldisericota bacterium | reverse complement strand
GTGTACAAGAATTTCTCACCAGGTTTGGATTTTGGTGGTACATTCTGTTTTCCCCAAAAGATAGCCTCCCGGGTAGAAATGCGCATGCTCGGGTCGCGTATCATCCTTTCAAAGAGAGGGAAGAAAACATCACCCAAGCCAGAGGTTTGGGTCAGCAAATGTCGGATGGTAATGTCATTGGAATACTCAATTCCTTTGAAAACGTGCAGATTGTTCATCAGCTCATTGTCCAAGTGCTTTGCGATGGGATCGTCAAACAATAGCATACCTTTGTCATGAAGAATCCCAATAACGGTAGCAGTGAACAATTTCCCCACGCTTGCCAAATGATTTGGCTGCTGAGGATTCGCAAGCACATCTCCTGTTTTGCCCTCTGCAATATTGAGCTCAATACCCAGTTTATCGGATTTCACAAACAGATACGCATTTTGAACGTTCGAATCCTTTTTAACCAGGCTTCGGAATGATTCTTCAATTTTGGACGCTATTTTGGGTGCCATTTCACTTCGACTCATATACCCATCCTTTGGTTGTTTCCTGCTATTGTAAATAAATTCTGGTTAAATTCTACCAGTCCAAAACGCTCAATCCATACCCTTCCTAATACGCACGATATTTTTCTTTCATTGGCTTGGACCAACTATTGGAAAGCAAGTAGCGTTCTCTGATTTCGTTTACTTTTTTATACAAGGCATTTTTGTATTCTTTATCTGCTCCACCCGTCTTATAAAGGGCCAATAAATCATTGTAAATGGTTGGAAATTCTTTTTGGATAAAGGCAAAAAATACTGCCCGTGTTTTTCCACGCAGGTATAGCGTACCTGGCAAAACGTAATGAACATTACTGTCTTTTGCTACACTGTACAGCCTATCAATATTCTCGTAGCTGTCTGTTAAATAGGGAATAATAGGCATGACATGCAATCCGACAGAAGCATTTGTTTTTCGGAAAGCGGTAAGCATTTCAAATCGTTTTATAGATTCTACTCCGCCAGGTTCGCAAAGCTTCCTTATTTTTTCATCTGTTGTTGTAATGGTTGCTGCTACATTGATATAGGTGATCCTGGACAATTCATCAATTAAATCAAAGTCTCTCAGAATCAAATCCGATTTCGTCGAAATGATGGCAGGCGTTTTGTACTTGATCAGTAATCGCAGGATTGCAGGCATTAACTTGTATCTTTCCTCTGCAGGTTGGTAGCTATCTGTAACACCACCAATATTTATAATCTCTCTTTTCCAGCCAGGACTGCTCAGCTGCTTCTCAAGTTCCTCTGCAACATTTGTTTTTACATAAATATCACCAGAATAGTGATCAGAGCCAAGGTAATCATGAGAATACATTGCATAGCAATATTTACAACCATGTTCGCAGCCGCGATAGATATTTAAATCCCAGCCATAGGGAATTCGTCTTTTCAGCTTATTCAGTGCCGTCTCGCAGCAAATTTCTTTATACACTGTATCACCCATTAAGTGTCAAAAACGATATAGTCGAATTCGTCCGCAATGCTCATTTCTTTAGCGCTTCCACTACCTGGTCAAAGCGATCTTTGATTTGGCCGTGGAAGAGTTCTTCTTTGAGAAGGGGAAGGTCGGTGGGAGAACCCACACTCGTAGTACCGGAAGTACCAGCAGATTCACTGCACGTACATTCAGGTGAAGAATCT
>CAZOYI010000146.1:0-1526 GCA_964583965.1 uncultured Caldisericota bacterium | reverse complement strand
CCAATGGGAAAATTGACATTACCCGAGATTACTGAAGTGGTTACCCATATTGCCCCTTCTTACCCTGTGATTAGTATTGATCTTTTTGGTTCTTATGCTGAGAATGTGGAAAACGATTTGTCTGATATTGATTTACTTGTTTATTTTGATTTACGGACTGCTACCTTATTTGATTTAATCGGTTTAAAACAAGATATTGAAGATAAGATCTTGTTAAAGGTGGATATTGTTGCTGGTCCACTACGCGAAGAAACACATCTCACGATTAAAAAAAGAATTCGAATCTATGAAGCATAGTTCTCAATAGACTCCGGAGACAAATTGATTGAGAAATTTGAATCGCAGAGAAAAAAACTCAATAAAGCAATTTGTTTACAATCTATTCATTAATTCAGCACCCACAAGATTTCAAAAAAGTTAGAGATTCCTCCAAATCAGCATAGAACAACCTTAACAAAGATTTAACTTGCATACCGTATTGTTTTGGTTAAAATAATAAAAGGAAAATATCCGTATATTGTTTCTTTGGGTGTTTCGGCCCCTTAGATAGCATAAACGGATACACATATAGGCGCACTACTTCTGATTGGTAGCTTGATAGAAAGAAAAAAACACCAATCGGAACGGCGAAGCCTTGCAAAAATCAAAGGTTCTCCAACATCCTCCCCACTAGTCATACTATAGGGTTTACAAGATTGTTTTGAGGATAAACCAGATATCGCAAAAGATAAAGATGGTGTATTTATTGCTTCTGTCCCCCTCCTTAACCATTTATGGTTCTGTGGCTCGAACAGAAGAAACTCCAGAATCTGATCTGGATTTACTTCTATTAATTGATGGTCCAGTTGATTTTCAATTAAAACAGCATATCTGGAATCGCTTTATTCAATTGAATTAGAAGAGGAAATACTGAGGCTATCATGGGAATAAACCAATTCTTAGTCATTATCGAAAAGGCTACCGAAAACTATTCTGCCTATGCTCCAAGCTTACCCGGGTGCGTTGCTACGGGTAAAACACTTAAAGAAACAGAAAAGAATATGGTTGAAGCGATCCAGTTGCATATTGAAGGAATGAGAGAAGATCATCTTTCTTTTCCTATTAAATAAGGTGCTACCATGTTCAAAAGAATATTACGTTTCTTCCGACTTTTACTATTTTATGATGTGAATGCTACAACGTATAAAGAATTTGATGTAAGGAACTATGTAGCAAAAAAATCCAGAGGAAATGTTCAATTAATGCATGGTCATTACATAACACAAAAGGAATACGACAAAAAGCGCAAACAATCTCTAAACTTTGATTATACGAGCATTATTAAAGAACTCGAAAGCAAACAGAGTCTATGCAAAAGCTGATGTTAGAAATATGCAATGTTAAGGTGTTTAATGAAATCGAATCACAGAGAAATCAAAGAAACAATATATCGAGTTTTTGATTTCTATCATTTGAAGGTAGATAAGATTCTTTTTTTTGGTTCAAGATCAAAAGGACAACATACCAAGGATAGCGACTGGGATTTT
>CAZOYI010000145.1:0-2507 GCA_964583965.1 uncultured Caldisericota bacterium | reverse complement strand
ATTTCTTGAAATGCAATTGGATAGAGAGTATACACATATTTTCTTCCTGTTAATGGCTCTATCACTTGATGACCTAGTTCAAAAGAGGATGATCCAGTTGCGATGACTTGCACTTGGGGTATCTCATCAACAATCAGTTTTAGAATTATTCCAATATCAGGTATTCGCTGTGCTTCATCAATAAGAACAATCCTCTTTGAACTGAATAGAGTTTTCATAAAGGTGGAAGTTGGTTCTATTAGAAGTTTTCGAACATCAGGTTCATCGGCATTCAATATCAGAGATTGTTGTTCGTATCGTTCCAAAAGAGATTTCACCAATGTCGTTTTTCCAACTTGTCTTGCACCAAAAAGCAGGATGGCTTTTCTCTGAAAAAATCTATCTTCTATTGTTTTTGTAAGCAATCTGGGAATCATTTCCAGCTCCATTCTACAATTATTATAATATTTTGCGATTCGTTTCGCATATTATTATAATATTTTGCGAATCTTGAACAAGAGTTCTGAATGAAGCAGTATAGAATAGGATTGGAAAACTAGGAGAAAAATTCAGTGTTGTCAATTGTTTTCAAGTCAATCCAGGATTGATCTTCTTGGAGATGAAATATCATCATTTTGTCATGATCCCTGTCATGGCGTACTTGGTGATACTTACACAAAAGTCGGTGCTCAGACAAACTTCCCAGGATTTCTATTTTCCCTGTGTAATGAGACATCACATATCGAAATTGCTTGGCTAAACCGGATAGTTCTTTACGGGTTTTTTTTATAATGTTGCACCCTTGAAGCAAGGGAACTTGAAAGTGTCTTTTTACACCTTTTACTGGTCTACATTGAAAGATGTAATATGGCACAACACCCCATGCATTCAGAGTATTAAAAAGAGTCGCCAGTGTTGTTGGATCATTATTTACACCGCGCAAAAGAACAGTTTGGTTTCGAAAGGTAACACCGCAAGAATGCAAAGCTTTTATTGCTTTTTTTGCTTGAGGCGTGCATTCATTAGGATGATTGAAATGGGTAATGACATAAATCTGCTTTTGCTTTGCGTAAGTTTTTATGATGCGAAGAAATTCTTTGTCTTGATAAATCCGCATGGGATAGACAACGGGTATCCGGGAGCCAAAACGTACATACCGTATGTGATCAATAGGGAATAATTTCTGTAGATAACGTTCAATGATAGAATTGCTATTCATGAAAGAATCTCCACCGCTAATCAATACATTGTCAACTTCAGGATGATTTTGAATGTAGTCTGTAACGGTATCAATTCTGTTTAAGATTTCGTTGGTGGACAAACCAACCAATCGCTTCCGAAAACAAAAGCGGCAGTACGAAGCACAAGTGTTTGTAGACATAACCAACACAGTGTTTTGATACTTATGTTGCACGCCATCAAGCCGGGTGTTTAGTTTTTCACCGCTTGTGTCAAAATGACCTTCGATGTAAAGCTCAGAAGCACTTGGAACATACATCCTGCGAATGGGATCTAAAGGGTCATCAGGATCCATCAAACTTGCATAGTACCGAGTAATGGACATCGGAAACTGTGAAGAAATTCGTTCAATTTTCTTCTCTTCTTGTTTCGAAAGATGAAGAAACTGGGCAAGCTCTCGGGCAGAGGTAATGTTTTTATCAAGTTCTTGCTTCCAAGAAGATTTATTTGAAAGAGATAGAATGTTCAAATCTTCTTTAACCGATGCTTTTGAAGTAATTTTTTTTAAATGTTCAACAGTAGTTTTATCATGCATCATACCACTATTATAAGTTTAAATGTTACATTGGCAAAAACTATTATCCCATCTCAACCCCCAAGCAGTAGTGATATAAGAAATCGTGATCGAAAAGTTTCCTATACAGGTTTTTCAACGGTATAGGATTCAAAATAGTCAATGTTGATTTCTTTATTTTTGTATTGGGGTTTTTTAAGAATTTGCCGAATTTGTTTTTCTGTATTCTGAGAGGTTTCCAAATCTTCATTGTCGACAGATATTGCAATTGTATCTAATAGTGAGTTTTCAAGAACTTTTTCCAGGATATATTCTTCTGATTCCATGATAGGGCCATAGATAACCAAAGAGTTGGTATATCCCTTATCGGTATCGAGTTCTTTTGGTAAATATTCCTCATAAATGCGGTTTAAATATACTTTTTCAGATTGAACAGCTTTTTGTTTGTAGTTCTTATCTCCTTCGGTAATGATCACAGGAAAACGATCTGTTTCAATATATTCACTAATTCGGTGGACAAGATCATCTCCCTTAGGAGCTATTTTAATGATGTTCTGTACTTCATCCTTTTGCAAACTAAAATTCCCATGAAGATAAAAAACATAGGTATTTGTGTCTCGCTTAGCAAAATTATCAGGAGAGAAAAAAACTTTTTTACTGGTTTTGGATTGTTTTCCAAAACCATCCTGAAACCATTCCACATCCTTCATAATGCACCACTGAAGCGAGAGATCATAGCTTATAGAAAAAATGTACCGGAAATGTTTTAAAAAAT
>CAZOYI010000144.1:0-2584 GCA_964583965.1 uncultured Caldisericota bacterium | reverse complement strand
TTCGTTGGTTTTTTTGAGGCGGAATAGGAGGGCTGTACCTAATAGAAGGACGATGGCGATGATGATGACGTTGAAAATTTGTTGTTGGCTTTTTGTACGGTCTGGGGATGTGGCTTCTTCTTGGATGGGGCCTAGAGTGAGTACATCATAGCCTTCTTGCAGAATGCTTTCTCTGTATCTCCCAATATCATACTGTGGTTTTTGTGTTAGAGTGGGACTACCAAACAGCAAGGTGAAGGTCGTTTCATTTTCACCATTGAAAACAATTTCTTGAGCAAATCTGCGTACGATAATTTTTTGAATATGGATGGGTTGGTCGTTTAAGTTTTCAATATAAATCTTGCTGGTATCTTCTGGTTCTTTCCATCCATTTAGATGCAGGGTAAGGTCTTGGTAGTTTTGATCGGTGAAGCGAAGATTGTACAATTCTTCTGGAGAGAATGTTTCGTAGCGAACGGTTCGGTGAAAGATATCATCGGTCACAAGGGTGATGTCAGAAATGGATAGGTTTTTCATATTATGTAGGGTGATGACAGTAGTAGTACCCACTTCTTCGGTTGTAAATGGAGCATCAAACGTATCAATAAAATATTCTTTTTGCACCAGTTCTTGATCGAAATGAAGCTTGGCACTGGTAAAATCAATGGATTCTCCACCATGCAGAACTTGAAGTCGGTAGTGGGTATATTTCTGAACAGAATCAAATGAAATAGTGTCTTGAATATAGGTATCGACAGAATATACCAGAGCTTTGCGCAGAAAAGTCCAATGGTTTCCGTCGTAGCTGCCATACACCTGTGCTTCTTTTGCAAAGCTTCGATTGTTTGTATACAGCTGTAACGAATTGGCCTGAATATCTCCTTTCACAGGAGTTTCCAGTGCAAAATCAAAATACTGCCAGGATTCTTTAACAAAGCTGTTGATTCGCTTCATGTTGTACGTTTTTTTGATTACATTTTGAATTTCTTTCCATTCATGCAGGAAAAATGGTACTTCTTCGTTCTTGGAATTTACCAGCTTAAGATCGGCCAAATTGTACTGACAGGCTGAAATGACTTGATTAGTAAGCCGCAGCGCTTTGTATTGTTGGGTTCCCTGGTTTTGAATGGGGGCGGAATACTGGTACGTTGCAGCTGAAATGACCCAAGGACTGGCGAAGAGACAACAGCAAATAAGAAGAATGAAAAGGGATTTATTTTTCATTTTGAACATCCTTTATTTGAAGCTCTAACAGCTTTTGAAAATGCTGGTATGTGAAGGAAATTCCAAGTAAGAAAATGCCAAATGCAAAATAGGAAATCATTCGACCAAAGGATTCCAGCCCCGAAAGATCAAGAAATACGAGTTTTGCAGTGGCTAGAATAGACAGGCCCAATCCAAAACGACGCAGCATGGCGTTACGCTTCAAGAAGCCGTACAAGATCCAAAGGCTTGCAGTCAGAATATACAAAATGCTGATCAGCAGACTTTGGAAACCAAAGCCATAGTGGGATATCAAGTTTTGCGTGAGAATAATGACTGTGTAAGCGGAAATAAGGATGCTGAAGAAGCCAGTTCTCTGAAGGGGATTTACAATGATATCTTGTAGCAATTCTCGCAAGGATGCAATAGACAAAAGCCCAAGAAATAGAAGCAATATGGTTCCTGAAATATAAAGTCCAGGGGAGACAGATGGTGATGTAAAATGGATAGGATGATAACTGGTATTTAATCCAAACAACCAAAGAATTCCAATAACAAACCAGAAAATGCGAATTACTTTCATCCAGTCATCGTACAGAATGCGGAAATATCGCACTGCATAAGCGAGTATCAGCGTAATCACAATGCCTGAAGCTTGCAGGAGATACTGGATGTCAAGGGATTCGTGTCCAAGCATTTTCACCAATGCTCGGTACCATTCTTGGTTGACAAGGTACAAACCGTAAAACCAAACATTCAAAACCGTGGCATATTTGATTGCTTTGGCCAGGTTGCTTTGGAATGTTTTTTTGTAAGCGAGTGCAGCTAGAATAACGATGCTTCCGAAGGTGATGGCAGAATACTTGAGGGTAAACAAAGAGTACATGCTCATGTAGATTCCCAGTACATCTCCGAATAAAAAGGACATCAAGCTTAATACATAGGCAATACCACCGCTCCATTTTAAAACCTTGTCTTCTTTTAATATGCCATATACAGCAAGCAAGACTCCTTCAACCAACCACCCTAAGGAAAACCACATTTTGTCGAATTGGAATGGAATGAAGAGAAGGATGAACGTAAAGCCAGTCAGATAAAATAGAGAAATAATTCTCTTTTCTTTCCCCATCTTCTGTTCCATCCACCAACCCAGGGCAAGGTAAACAGCAGCAAAAATAGCTGCAAGAGCTCCCATATAAGGCTGCAGTTGAACAGAATAGAAGACAATGTTTAAAAGTACGGCACTAACAATTGTGTTGGCTGCGATCAGCAGGATATCTGGAAGAGAAAACACTACTTTGCGTTTGTAGGTTGCAATGATGGGGATTAAAGTATAGATAAGGAAGACAAAGAGAATGTAGAGGAGAAGATATGCGTCTTGCATTCGAAATGGTAGATCAGG
>CAZOYI010000143.1:0-6375 GCA_964583965.1 uncultured Caldisericota bacterium | reverse complement strand
CCCTTAGCTTGGGAAGCTAATGCTCTACCCCTGAGCTATTCCCGCAAATATGCAATTGTAATAGATTATTGTATAATGAGCTGTGAAAGTGTCAACCTAAAAAAAGAAAGAGGTGAAACATGAAAGTGATTCACATCGAAACACATAGAAACAAAGAACTGGTTCGGATTGAATCGAAACTTTCATCTGCTGTTCAGAATTACCACTGGAAAAATGGCATTTTAACCGTATTCGTCCCCCATACTACTGCAGGAATCATCATCAATGAAAGCTATGATCCAAATGTTGCTGTTGATTTTTTATCCAAAATGCAATCTCTAATTCCCCGACAGGATCATTATTTACACGCAGAAGGGAACAGTGATTCTCATATTCTCAGCTCCATCACTCACACATCTGAAACTCTCATTGTGGAAAATGGACAAATTCAACTAGGCGCTTGGCAGGGGATTTTCTTTGCTGAATTTGACGGTCCCCGCAGGCGAAAAATATGGTTACAATGGATATCCAAAGAATAAAGAACACTTCATAAAGGAGACTGTATGCTTATTCGTTCTAGAATTGTAAAAACCCTTCAGGGGATTACAGAAAAAAAAGGGTGGGAGATACCACTGGGAAACATCATCGTAGAACAACCTCCAAAAATTGAAATGGGGGACTTTGCTACCACATTAGCACTTGCTCTGGCTAGAATTTTAAAGAGAAAACCTTCCGATATCGCTCAAGAAATTGCACAGGAATTTTCCATGGAAGAAATCTCTACAGTCCAACCTCTTCCCAACGGGTATATCAATTTTTTCTTTAGTACTCCCTTCTTATTATCTTGTTTTCAGTCTTTGCTGAAGGAACCAAAGCAGTATGTCGGCAGTCAAGAAGGGACGGGGAAAAAAGTACTGGTAGAGTTTGTTAGTGCCAATCCCACCGGTCCTCTAACAGTCGCCAACGGACGAAGTGCCCCCATAGGGGACACCATTGCCAATCTCTTAGAATTACAAGGGTATCAATGTGACAGAGAGTTTTTTATCAATGATATGGGAGCAAAAGCGCAAAAATTAGCCACGTCTGTTTTCTATTACGTTATGACTGAACTCCAACAGCCTGTTGCTCCTCCTGATGAAATGTATCCCGGTGACTATGTCCGAACGCTAGCCTCCAATTATATCCAAAAAGAAGGAGACTCTCTTCTAACTGTCCCTCGCGAAAAAGCAATTGACATCTTGAAGGAATATAGTCTCTCCATCATGATATCTAGAATGAAAAAAGATCTTGACGATTTTCATATTCATTTTCAATCGTGGTTTCCCGAAAGCTCTCTCCACAATGGGTATATTCAAGATACATTCGATCGATTAAAAAGCCAGGGAGTCGTAGAAGAAAAAGAAGGTGCATACTGGTTTCTAACAACAAAATTTGGTGATGAAAAAGATCGCGTTCTCATCCGATCCAATGGACTTGCTACCTATTTACTTGGTGATATTGCCTACCATAGAAACAAACTTGAACGAGGATATGATTTCTGTGTTGACGTATGGGGTGCAGATCAAAGCCATGTAAATCCCCTAAAATGGGCACTACACACGTTGGGTTTTTACGAGGAACAGTTAAAAACTGTAACATTCCAGCTTGTTCACTTGTTTCGCAACAACCAAGAAGTCAAAGTATCCAAATCTGGTGGGAACTATATCACGCTGCGAGAACTACTAGATGAAGTTGGTCCTGATGTAAGCCGTTTCGTCTACTTAAGCAGAAGCAACGAGCAACACCTGAATTTTGATTTGGATATTGCAAAAAACCGAGATCCCAAAAGTCCAGTGTTTTATGCGCAATACGCCTATACCAGATGCAAAGGAATTTGTCGAGAAGCAGAAGCAGTTAACATTGAAATCCCACAAAAATGGGAAGATGCAGATCTGTCATTGTTGAGAGATCCTTCTGAAATGCAAGTCCTTCGGCGTTTTGCCATTATGCCAGAACTGTTAGAACGTGCATGTAGCTCATTAGCACCTCATTTGGTTACGCAAGATATTCAAATTCTTGCCAACGATTTTCACTCATTTTATGAGAATTGTCGAGTGATTGACATCCATCAAACTGAGCTTACAAAAGCTCGTTTATTACTTGTTACCAGCATAGAAAAGTTATTATCCGTCTTGTTCTTCTTGATTGGAATTCATGCACCGGAGAGAATGTAATGAAAAAAGAACATACCACTTTGTATCGCACCTGGAGACCAAAGAAATTTGATGATGTCATTGGTCAAAAAGAAATCGTTCGGGTTTTAATAAACGAAATTGCACTAAATAAAATACACCATGCCTACTTGTTTTGTGGCCCTCGAGGAACGGGCAAAACCTCTTGTGCTAGGATTTTAGCAAGAAGTGTAAACTGCAAAGAAGGTCCAACCATTGAGCCATGCGGAGTTTGTCGATCCTGTGTATCCATTGACTCTAGCATCAACTTGGACGTCATTGAAATTGATGCTGCATCCAACCGAGGAGTTGATAATATTCGCGAACTTCGTGAAAAAGTTCATCTTACTCCTGTACAGTGCCGCTACAAAGTATATATTATTGACGAAGTGCACATGCTAACAGGAGAGGCATTTAATGCACTACTGAAAACTCTTGAAGAACCACCTCAGCATACAATTTTTATTATGGCCACCACAGAAGCTCATAAATTACCAAAAACCATTATTAGTCGATGTCAAAAGTTTGATTTCCGTCGGATATCTGCTGTAGAGATTGCAGAAAAACTCCGCATGGAGGCAGAAGCAGAGGGAATTCATATCGATCTGAAAGCAATGCAGAGAATTGCAGAAAGTAGCGACGGGGCAATGAGGGATGCTGAATCTATTTTGGATCAGCTTTCGGTTTTGTCTGGTCCTGAAGAAAAGATTCACGAATCAGATGTATTGGCACTCCTTGGAAAGACCAATACAGAAACACTGTACAGTGTTATGGAAAGTCTCTTTTTAGGTGACTTCCCCTCTTTACTAGATGCATTACATGCTGTAGTATCCTCTGGAACCGATGTATTTTTGTTTACGCAGGATTTACTTTCCTACTGCAGGGATATTGTTGTCCTTGCAGAGACGTTTGGCAAAAGTTCTTTCTTGAGTACAATACCCCAAACCGATAACGACATGTACTTTGAACAAGCAAAAAAGATTCCTATGGCATTGCTGATGAAATTTACCCTCCTCCTCACCAACGCTCTTCCAACCATGAAGTATCTTTCAAGACCCGAACTACTTTTAGAAACAAGCTTACTGCAAATGAAGCATCTTGTTGATCATCCTACCAAAAAGAAACCATCTTTGAGTACAGCTCCACAGAAAAAAACAGAAGAAACCATCACTTCCTCTCAAAAAAAAACTGCACAAACCGCTGAAATCACCATCGAGCAGCCCCCTGAAATTAAGGATCCTTTATGGAAAGAATTCACGCAGGTTTTGAAATCAGAATCTCCGGATTTGTTTATCCACGTAATGCGAACTCAATTGGTCAAGATTGGTGAAGAAACTGCCTATATTGTCTTTTCAATCGACAATAAATTTAGCTACCAGCAACTCACAAAAGAAAAACATCTGCAGGAATTACACCTAAAATTTCGAGAAAAATACCCAGAGCTTTCCTTCCGTTTAGTTCCAAAACTTGGTTTTAATCACGAAAAAGCAACCTATGAATTTAAAAAAGAGGAAGAAAAAGAAGAAATCATAAAGGATCCCGTTATAATAGAAACGTTAGAAACATTCAAAACTAGTATAGATACTGTAGAAAAATCGTATAAGGAGTAGATATGAACGTAATCGATCGTGCTAAAAATCTAAACAAATACAGAAAAATTGCTACTGAATTAAGTAAAATGCTCTATGAAGCAGAAAACAAATCTAAAACTGTCAAAGTAACAGTTAAAGGAGATATGAATATTAAAAGCATTGAAATCGACCCAGAGTATATTCAAGAAATACGACCAGAACTTTTACAGAAGAGTATACGAGATGTTGTCAATATGGCATTAAACAAAGCTAAAGTAGCCACTCAAAAAGAAACAAAAAAGCTAGCGGAGGAAATGGGCCTCAACTTGCCCATGTAATACATGCCTTATTACACACCTGGATATCAGAGAGCAATAGAAGAGTTAAGCAAGCTTCCCGGAATCGGTCCAAAAAGTGCCGAAAAACTTGCAGATTATATTTTGCACTTAAAACCTGAATACTTTCATCAATTCATGGATGTTCTCCATTCAATGAGAGACAAGGTGCACCCTTGCACAAAATGCTTTCATTTAACGGAAGGTTCAGTATGCCCTATTTGTTCAGATATTACCAGGGATCAACACACTATTTGTGTAGTTGAAAAAGAACGAGATGTCCTGGCCATTGAAAAAACAGGTTCTTACAAGGGTCTCTACCACGTATTGGAAGGTTCTATCAATCCCATCAATGGAATTGGGCCTGAAAAAATCCGAATCAAGGAACTATTTGACCGGTTACAACTCGAATCTATCCAGGAGATCATTCTTGCCCTCAATTTCAGTCAAGCAGGAGATTTAACCTGCATGTATATTATTCATCAGCTTCAACAGGCAAATATCAATATCACTCGTTTAGCATCTGGTATTCCAACGGGGACTGACATTGAATTTGCAGATTCAAAAACCCTTCAAGCTGCCTTCAAAGGAAGAGAACGATTCGAAATGGAGGATAACGAATGCGCCGATTACTGATTACCATTATTTCCAATTGGTTATGTTTCCTCATTATCGGGGAGTTATTCCCCACCTGGTTGATAGTAGCGAATTGGAAAGTCGCATTTCTTGCTGGCCTTTTATTAGGCCTTGTGAATGTCATTATCAAACCCATATTAACCATCATTACACTTCCTCTACATATTTTAACACTGGGTCTATTTGCTTTCGTAATCAATGCAATTGTCTTATTTTTAACGTCTTCTTTCATAGACGGAATCACCATCCCTTCTTTTTGGCCCTATGCCTTTCTTACCTCCCTAGCTTTTGCCATACTCAATTGGGTCTTAATGATCGTTCTGCGAGGAAAATAAACAACTACCAAGGAGTTTTTTATGTGTGGAGTATTTGGAATCATATTTCCCAACGATACAAATGAATTAGGAGATATCCTAACTAAAGGGTCTAGAAAATTAGTCTACCGAGGGTATGACTCAGCCGGTTTTGCCGCATTTCAAGACAACGGTGCAACTGTATTAAAAAAAGGACCGGGAATGCTTGAGAGTATTATTCAAAAGGAGAAAATCTCGGAGTACTTTGGCAACCGAGGTATTGTTCAATTACGATGGGCAACCTTTGGTGAACCAAACGCTGAAAATTCCCAACCTCATTATGATTCCGACAATGATATTATAGGTGCACATAACGGGAACATTGTTAATACAGAACAACTCATCGAGCAATTTACTCAAGAAGGCATGGTTGTGCGGGGAACAAATGATGGAGAAATGGTTGTGCATGCCTACGAGAAATTTTACAACCAACTCCAAGACCCAAAACAGGCTATGATGAAGGCACAGACCATTCTACAAGGCGACTACGCTTTCATTTGTGGGAATATTGACCGACACCAACTTTTAGCTGTAAAAATGGGATCTTCTCTATATATGGGAGTTGGTAAAGACTTTATTGTTTGCTCCTCTGATTTAGGTTCCATTCTCCAGTTTACTCGCAATATTGTCTATTTAAAAGATGGTGACCTTGTTCTATACGATCATAATAGCTACCACGTTTATGACATCCATACGGGAAAAGAAATCCAGCGTCCCATAGAACAATGCGATATTCGCATTGAAGAAGCGAATTTAGTTGGATTCGACCATTATATGATGAAAGAAATTCATGAACAGCCTAAAAAAGTTCAAGAACTCTATGATTTGCTGGAAAATACACAATCCAATACAGACGAAATGATCAAACTCATTGATCAATCCGATCATGTATATTTAGTTGCATCTGGTACCTCCTATCATGCAGCCGTTGTTGGTGCATATTATCTCAATCATTTGGCTGGTATTCATGCAGTTCCTGTTTTAGCAGGCTATTTCAACGAATATTACAACGTATCCCCCACAGCAAAAGATGTCATTTTCTGCGTATCCCAAAGTGGTGAAACAAAAGATGTCATCAATGTCATTAATCCAATTCTCCACAATACCAGTGCTAAAATTATCAGCATGGTCAATGTGATTGGTTCATCCATCGCTCAGAAGTCAGAAATAGTGATGAATGTTGCTGCAGGGTTGGAAACAAGTGTTCCCGCAACAAAGTCCTATATGAATCAGCTTTTTGCCTTTCTATATCTGGCAACGTATGCTGGAAAAAAGAAAGGCTTCGATAAAG
>CAZOYI010000142.1:0-1993 GCA_964583965.1 uncultured Caldisericota bacterium | reverse complement strand
GCACCATAATATCTCTTTCCTCTGCATTGGCAGCATCAAGGGTCATAGCAGACAATGCTATGTGAAGGACTTTGTCAACCGAATGCAAAGAACTTGCACCACAACAAACCCAATCTTTCAATTCTTTGATATCAAGATGCAAATAGTCGATAAGGGCAAGAGTAGAGGCATCAAATTCAGGGGCAGTTGATTTTGCACTGCATCCAGGATAGTATCCGTATTTCATCTTGCTTCCTCCTGTTCTTTCGCTTTGCGCAATTTAATCTTTCGGGCTCTTTTCATGACTTGTCGGACTTCTCCTGCTCTTTTAAAATGAGGTTTTAAACTAATTTTTCTTTTAAGGAGAAGAAGTGGGAAATACCCCACATCGTGAAGAAAATTTCCCGAACACATATTGTAAAGGGCAACCATACCTGGTTCATAGACCCTTCCAAACATATAAATAATGCTCTGAAAAGCCTTTTCTAAAAAGCGAACATTGGATTTTGGCTTAATGTTTCGTGCTACCGCCATTCTTCGTAAACCATCCATTACGCCCTTGATGTCCACACCCTGAGGACATTTTGTAGAGCAAGTGTCACAAAAAATACAATACCAAATGGTTCTTGTATGCAACACTTTTTCTTCCATTCCCAATTGGCAAAAACGGATGACCTGAGAAGGGGAAACATCCATTTCGAAATTCATTGGGCAACCTGCCGTACATTTTCCGCATTGGTAGCATTTACGGACATCTGTACCGGTTTCTTTTTCTAACTTCTTGCTGAATGCTAAAAGATTCACTTCTCGACCGATTTTAATTAGCATCAGTAGCCTCCTTCATCAAAACTCTCCCAGAATAAGACATTTTGTCTAGTTGCTCTATTCTTTTTTCAATGGGAGGGTGAGTGGAAAACAATTCTTTAACTTGAGCACCTTTCAATGGTTCAGCAATAAACAACGGGTTCACAGCTGCATTTGCAAATCGAGGTTTAGCCCTTGGAGAAGAGATTTTCCGCAAGGCATCCGCAAGTGCACCTGGATTTCTTGTCATATAAGCAGCACTAGAATCTGCCAAAAACTCTCTTTGCCGGGAAATCGCCATTTGGATAATCTGAGCAGCCAATGGAGCAAAAATAATCAATAGTAGTCCAATGATGGCAAACAATTCGCCACCGCTATCATCTCTTCTACGAGATCCTCCGCCAAACCATAAGGAGGTTCTGTAGATAGAAGAAATGATGACCACAGCTCCGACTAAAACAGATACCATCGTAACAAAAAGAATGTCACGATTTTGAATATGGGACATTTCGTGAGCAACCACTCCTTGGAGTTCTGCTCGATTTAAAAGCTGAAGTAATCCTTGTGATACAGCGATTGAAGAATGCTGCGGATCTCGTCCTGTAGCGAAGGCGTTGGGTGAGGAATCAGGGTATACATACACGGTAGGTTTTGGTAATCCAGAAGCGATAGACATCTCAATGACAACATCGTGCAGTACTTTGTATCGATAAGGATCTGCTTTTACGGCTCGAACAGTAGAAAGAACAATAGAGTCTCCTGCATAATAGCTTGTAAAAGCAGAAATTGCAGCAATACCAAGACCAATCAATAACCCAACAACACCCTTACCCCAGAAGTAGTCGCCTACAAACCAGCAAACACCACAAGAAAAAAGTGTCATACCAATCATCAGAATAACAGAGTTTCGCTTATTCCTTGCAATTGAGTCGTAAATCAAATAATTCCTCGGCTTTGGTTAAAAAGATTACGGAGTGTTTTCATCAGCACCGGTGGAAGTAGGAGGAGGGGAGTCAAAAGTAAGATCAATAGTGGGAGCATTTTGTACTGTGTTCATGTCTACTTCAAAGTAGTCTTGTTTTGTGAACCCAAAAATAGAAGCCACAATGTTTCCTGGGAACATCATGATGGATTCATTGAATCGAAGTACAATATCGTTATAAAACTGTCTTGAAAATGCAATGCGATTTTCGGTGTTGGTCAATTCTTC
>CAZOYI010000141.1:0-27159 GCA_964583965.1 uncultured Caldisericota bacterium | reverse complement strand
TGCTCCTTTGCAAATGCCTTTAGAAGAATCTGGTAATGGGTCTATTTTTACGTTTCCGACGTTGCAATTTGACACTTTTAAGGGACTTCCAGGGCTCCTTTCAGACTCACTCCCCGACAGATTCGGAAGCAGACTTATGAATATCTGGCTAACAGCACTGGGGAAAACTTCTGAAAGTATAAACCCCATTGAACGACTTTGTTATATCGGTAAAAGGGGCATGGGAGCACTCGAATACGAGCCTGCTATCATGAGCGAGACTTCAAATCTTGTGAAAATCGAAGACCTGGTAAAAATAGCGCAGGATATTGTACACACCAAAAAAGGCTTTAAGGCCGATCTAAGCGATAAAGGAGTACATGAAATATTTATGGTTGGAACTTCTGCTGGTGGTGCAAGAGCGAAAGCTATCATTGCATACCATCCAGTAACTGGCGAGGTAAGATCCGGTCAGATCGAAGGACTTGAAGGATTTGAGTATTGGATTATTAAATTCGATGGTGTCTATGGCAATCAGTTTGGAGAATCACAAGCCCATTGTAACATCGAATATGCCTATTATCTAATGGCTCTTGACTGTGGAATTGAGATGTCAAAATGCTCTCTTTTACAAGAAAATGAAAGATCCCATTTCATGACGAAGAGATTTGACCGAAGAGGATCAGAAAAAGTTCATATGCAAACTTTATGTGCAATTGCTCATTATGACTATAATGATCCCCTGTCCTATTCGTATGAGCAGGTTTTTCAAATCATGCGACGACTTCGACTTCCTTACCAGGATGCAGAGCAAATGTTCCGACGGATGGTGTTGAATGTAATTGCAGAAAATAGGGATGATCACACCAAAAACATTTCATTTCTACTTGAGAAAAATGGCAAATGGAAACTGGCCCCTGCATACGACCTTACCTTTGCTTATAACCCTGCAAATAAGTGGACGGGGGTTCATCAACTCTCAGTAAACAATAAAAGAACAGACATAAGAGACAATGATATGCTTGAAGTGGCTACCAAAATGAATATTAAAAAACCTTTGGAAATCATTGAGCAGGTCAGGGATACCGTTCGTAGGTGGAAGCACTTTGCCTTGCTTGCAGGTGTCAGAAAAGATACCATGGAAAGTATCCAGAAAGTTCTACATTAGTGCTATTTCTTCCATAAAACTTTTCCTTCAGTATCGATGTGTTTTTTAGCACGAACAAAAAGCATAGCTTCGCCGTTCCGATTGGAATCTTTTTTGTAAACCTTGCTCCAATCAGAAGGAATACGCTTCTATGTCTATCCATTTATGCACTAGAAGGGGCCGAAACACCCTTCGAGGCAATATGGATATTGTTCACTGTTATTTTATAACAAAAACAGAACCAGTACAATACAGAGATTCGTCCCTTCTCATGGGTTTTTTAGCAATATTGGGTTGTACAGGCTTTTCATTCCTGGTTCAATTTGCTTTGTATATACGCTAACACAACATCGTGGAATTCAGGCAATCGGTTTCTTTGGTCAATGGGTATGAAGAGTCGTAAGTCTTTGATAAATTGTTGTTTTTCAAAGCTTTGTATCTTCTTTACAAATTGCTTTTTGTCAAAATTCTGAATATCGTAATACTTGAGCTTTTGGAGTATCAGATCTTCTTCTAACTCAGTACCTAGGTTGAGCAAATACCATATATCATAGATATCTCTACCCTTGTGCCGGGTTAAAACAGCTCTCGTTTTCTCTGCGAGAATTTCTTCTTTGGACAAATGATGAATAAACGAAGTGAAAACAATAGGATATATCGTATGTATAGTGGATTTGGAAGGTTGCACCACATCTTCTCGAAACGAAAAATCAAGTTCGATGTAGTACCCAAACTTCATGTTCTCTCTCTGGACAGATAGTAGGTATTTTTCACCAATGAGGGAGTTTCTTTTTTTGAAGTTCCACCCATAGAGTTTTGAGAGTTGATTGAAAAATGGAAGTAAATGTTTGGTAAATGTTTCTTTAGAACCAACCACTGAAAAATCTAGATCCTCTGAAAACCTTTCGCCATTGAAAATGATTCGAATCGCTGTTCCGCCTTTGAAAAAAACATTCTCGGAAAACGTTTGCATATACAATTCTTTCAGAAATGTGTATTGTACAAATTCTCTGAGAATAAAGCTTTCGTTAATTTTCAATTTTTTTACGTATTCTTTCACTTGTTGTTCACTGAGCATTACCATTGTAAGCCCTCCATCCATCGATTTACCCGATCATCTTGCAACATTGTGCAAATGCGGAGGAATTCTTTTTTGTTGACATTGCTCAAATCGCATTCATCCAGGTCAAGGGTTCGCCAGCCTCTGGCAACCAAATACAATTGATCAAAAAGTGACTTTTCTGGTGTTGCAATGAGGAATTCCTCTTCTTTGGTATATAGCCCATACATGGTATTTGATAGGTGACTATACGAATATACGATGTCGTCTACACTTTTTGTCACTGTCTTTTTAAGCGTTACACTCGTGATTTCGAAAGGAAACTGGGGTAGTATGCCCCAGTAACTGAGTGCAGTTTCTAAAGAGATATAGGAGGGCTCGTAAAGAAAGTTTGCTAGCTGAAAACTACTCACGTTTTTCTGTAGAATACGATATTTATCTTTTTCTAGTCTCTGAAGGATACCATCGTCTTGTAATCGCTTCAGTATAGAAAAGAAGGATCTTCGATTGCGAATTTCCAATAGTTCCATTAACGTTCTAGAATGAACCAGTGGTGAATCAAATTCAAATATTTTTCGTGCAAGAAGTGACATATTATAGGATTCCATATTGTGCATATTGTATACACTTTAAAGAATCTTGTCAATGATGATGTGGATATTTGCGCAAGAAGAAAAAGAAATGTTTCTTTCTTAGAAGGAAAGATTGTGCTATATGTTTCCCTTTAAAAAGGAAACTGACCTTATTTGTTGAATCTAGTGGTCTAAGGATTCTTTAACAACTCCAATGCTCGTGTGTACAATGGGTCGTATTCACAGCCACAGCTTCCGCATTCTTTATCCGCCTTTTGCAAAGCTGGTATTAGTTGGTGTTAGGTGAAAATCTCTTTCAACTCAACGTTTTTATCACACATTTTTCTCTCCTAAAAAAAGTTTTGCATATTTGGTCAACATCGTTTTTCATAGTTTCATATTGCATCTAAAGAAGGGATAGCGCCATATCTACCTTTTAGATACGCATTGCTGAGTCGTTTATCATATCGTTCATCAAAGTCTTTCAAGGAGTATAGATGGGTCTCTCCATGGTTATTTTTTTCTACAAACCAAATTTCATCCCTTCGTAAAAGAGATTGATCAAGTAATAGTGATTCATGAGATGTAAAAATCAATTGCGTTTTCAAATCCTTGTTCCGCTCAAAAAAAAGAGCTAGAAACCTTTTAACTAGGTTAGGATGTAGACTTCTCTCTATTTCATCAATCACAAACACTTTTTCTGAGGTGTTTAAAAATAGTATAAAAAGCAGATCAAATAATCGTTTTGTTCCGTCTGATTCTTCTAACAATGTAAATGAATAGTCTGAGTTTTCATGACGGAAACAAAACGAAGAAATCTCAGGTTCCTTATCTCCATCACACAGTATTTTATATAAACCAATATCTTGAAATCTTGCTACAACAGGCTTTCCATTACTTTTTTCACGAATATCTCGAAGGATATCATTTACAATATCTCCCGAATCGAATGTATTTGGTAGATGCATTGATAGTTTTTTAATCAATTCTTCTTTTGTGACCGATACAAAATCTACCTTGGATATTCCGGTATCAAAACCATATAGAACTTTTTCAATCTGCTCTGTATTAGTAAACACTATATGAGGGGTTTGATAGAGTTCAGTATAAGGGTCAATAATATTTAAGTTACTGTAAAACCACTCATATATTCTGTTAAATATCTGTAAAGAAGAATCTTGAGGAAAATTCTTTTTTCGATTGATTTCACGTAGAAATAAAACAGAAGAATCTCTGGCAAAATCTGCCTTGTAAATTGCTAGTCGATCCGAATCCTGAGGTTCAAATATCACTTCATTTGTTTCGCATTTTCCAGATGCAACATCTCTTTCGAGTAAATATTGTTGCGATCCCTTCTTTAGTTCATACAAATACTCTGTAAGGATTTTCCCACTTTTTAGGTGAATAGTAAATCCATACGCATATACTTTGTCTTTGATAGAAAACTCAAAGTCAATTCGTGTGGGGTTTTCTTCATTCTTTATATTTGTCTTACAAAAAAAAGATTGATACCAATTCTTCTTTGGGAGACCTTTTGTAATAACATATTTAGCAAAATACATCGCTTCAATTAGGTTTGATTTTCCCGAAGCATTTGCACCAAAAATGGCAGATGCTTTAAGAACTTTCAAATTTTTTTTTACGTGTATCAAGTGATTTTTATGTTTTTGTAGTTTCGTATAAGCTATCATTGAGAAATTCTTGCTGTTACTAATTGATTTAAAGTTCTCTACGGTGATTCGCAATAGCATTTATTACCCCTTTTTGTGTGGTTTTTCTGATTACATTATACCATACTAACTTTTCATTAAAAGAGAATTTTTCTCCTTTACAGAAAAGTTAAAAGTAGAAAATAAATACTAGTATTGGTTGGTGTGGGCGATGCGGAAAATGAACTCGTGGTCTGTGGGTAGTGGCTTTTCGTTTTCTCCCCATAGCTCTTCGGCAAGTTTTTCGTTCCCGCGGTTTCCTATTACTTTAATGGGAATATCTTTGCCTAGTTCAAATCCTTTGAGCCGGGTAAATGCTTTGGCTAGATCAACTATGGGAACCTGATCGCCCATTTTCAAAAAGAAAATATCTCCGCCTTGTGCCATGGAGGCAGCTTGCAGAACAAGCTCTACAGCTTCTGGAATCAACATAAAGTAGCGTTTCATGTTCATATCGGTAATGCGAATCATGCCTTCTTGTTCTAGCTGACGCTGAAAAACCTTTAATACAGATCCTTCGCTTCCTAATACATTCCCAAATCGGACGCTTGCACCAACCATTCCATTGCTTTTATCATAGTGACAAATCAATTGTTCAATTTCTTGCTTGGTTCTTCCCATCACGCAGGTGGGATTGACAGCTTTATCGGTACTAATATTGATAAAGGTTTTGACACCTGTAAGGACAGAGGCGTCGAGTAAGTTGCGCGTGCCTTCGACGTTGTTTGCATAGGCTTCTGTGGGGTTGAGTTCCATAAGAGGTACGTGCTTGTAAGCAGCAGCATGGAAAACAATGTCGGGGGTATATTTTTTAAACACTTCTAGAACCCGTTCTGTTCTTCGCATATCTGCAATCACGGGAACGCAGTTTGAAAATCCTTCTTCATTGCGGAGTTCTTGATCGATATAGAAGAGGTTGTTTTCGCTATTTTCAAACAAAACAAGAAGTTTTGGTTTGAATCGAGCTATTTGTCTGGCTAATTCAGAACCAATCGAACCTCCTGCGCCGGTTAGTAAAACTACTTTTCCTTGAATAATGCTTCCTGTTTTCGTTAGATCGGTATGAATGGGTTTGCGCGGGAGCAAATCTTCAATACTGACAGTCCGCAGAGCAGCTAGGTTTAAGTCTTTGTTTAGCAGTTCATAAATACCTGGTACTGTTATAATATCCACTTTCGTGGCTACCAATTGAAGAATCATTTCTCGCCGGCGGTTGTTGGAAATGGAAGGGATGGCAAAAACAATGGTTTGAATGTCGTACTTTTTGATAATAGAAACCAGAGCATCCGAATTGCCTAGCACAGGAACACCGCTAATAACAGAGCGTTTTTTGGAAGGATCGTCGTCAATGAAGCCCACCACATGGTATTGGTTTTGTGCATAGTCTTGGATTTCGCGAAGGATTTTATGCCCCGCTTGCCCTGCTCCGATTAAAAGGGTTCTCTTTTTGTCGCATGGTGACACCCTGATTCCTTTGCACTGATGAGCCCGTTTGTAAGGAAAATGAAGGACGCGCTTGACAAACCGTGGTATGGATAAAGCAAAAATCAAGATACAGAAAAGGAATACATTGAAAGCAACCAGAGAGTATGTGCTTGTTTGAGGAAAAGTAATAAGAAGCAAGATAAGAAACACAAGAGAAAAAGTGCTGACACTGACAATTAGTTTTGCATATTCTACAATACTAAAAAACCGCCACAAGTTGCGGGAGGTTTTAAAAACAACCATCGAAAAAAAGATATAGAGGAGATTGAGTGGGATCCAATATCTGGTATAGGGAACCTTTACGAGGAAGTCCATCGGACCCCAATAGACCAATGCCAAAAACACAGCATTGATGATGATTAAATCAATGCATGTAACCACAATCATCCGCGCTATAGAAGACTGTATTCTCACTATAACTCCCTGTTTTTTCTGTTCATCTTTTTGATGAACAGATCAATTGGACTACTTAGCTTCCTGTTTCTTCATCATCACTACTCCACCCAATTTGCGTTACTTTTTGTGCTTCACTGTCTAAACGCTGGAGCAAATTCTGATAGGTTTGCAAATAACTGGACAGTTCACTAGAGAACTTTCGGTATAGATTGCTGATTTGCTGTAATTTTTCCTCGGCTTTTTGCACAATTTGTTGGCTTCTTACATTGGCCTGCATCATGGTTAGATCGGCCTGACGTTCAGCGGATTGCTTAATATCATCGGCTGTTTTTTGGGCCAGGGTGAGTGCTTTTTGCAATTGTTCTCCGGTGGATGTATATTGCTCTAATTCCTTTTCAATATGCTGCTTTTCTTCTTTTAAGGATATAACTTTCTGGTATAGCTCTTCGTAATCATGACGAAGTTCATGCAAAAAATCATCGACTTCTTTTTTACTATACCCGCTAACAGCGGTTTTAAAGCTTCGATTGGTTATTTCTAATGGACTTCGCATGCGTTGCTTCCTTTCCTAAAACAGGTGGCAAGCAATAAAATGATCGGGTTCGATTTCTTTTGTAGGAGGCGACTCTTCTTTGCAAATATCCATCACTTTTGGGCATCGGGTACGGAAGCGGCAGCCACTGGGAGGATTAATAGGAGAAGGAATATCCCCCATAATAATGGTTTTGTTTCTTTCAATGGAAGGGTCAGGAATAGGAACCGCGTTCAAAAGTGCTTGCGTATAGGGGTGAGAGGGCTTGTTAAACAAGACATTGTTGGGCGCAGATTCAACCAATCGACCAAGATACATGACGCCAATGGTATCGGACATGTGTCTGACAACGGCAAGATCGTGGGCAATAAAGAGATAGGTTAAATTGAATTTGCCTTGCAACTCTTGCAAAAGGTTGATGATTTGGGATTGGATGGATACGTCAAGGGCAGATACTGCTTCATCGCAGACAATAAATTTGGGATTGAGAATGAGAGCTCGCGCGATGCCGATACGTTGTCTCTGGCCACCGGAAAATTCGTGTGAATATCGCTTCAAATATTCAGCCCGGAGCCCGACAATTTCCATAATGTCTACCACTCGTTCCAATCGTTCTTTCTTAGACTTTACACCATGCACAACCAAAGGTTCTTCAATGATATCACCTACGGGGATACGAGGATTCAACGAACCACTAGGGTCTTGGAAGACAATCTGCATTTCAGAGCGTAACCCTCGAAGGTTTGGCCCTCGTGCATGGGTGATATTGTCCATTTTATGTGTTTTAAAGTTTCGCAAGAAGATGTCGCCTGATGTGGCATCGTACAAACGAATAATGGTTTTGGCAGCAGTGGTTTTCCCTGATCCAGACTCGCCAACCAATGCGTGGGTTTCGCCTTGGCGGATTTGAAAAGAAATGTCGTCTACAGCTTTAACATCGGCAATCTTTCGACCTAGTAATCCCCCATGAATTGGGAAGTACTTATGAAGTCGGTGACATGCAACCAATGCATCGGGTTTATAGGTTGGGAGAGTTTCAACTACATCTTCTTGGGTGATTGTGGGGATGTTATGAGAAGTGTTCTCGGATGGACTGTTTTTTTTACTCATGATTCAATTCTCTCCTTACTCTTGTACTGGGAACCAGCAGCGGCAAAGGTGGTTATCACTGCCAGGCAAAAGAACATACGGGGGTTCTTGGTCAATACATTTTTGTTGGGCATATTTGCAACGTGGATGAAACTTACACCCTGAGGGAGCACTGTATGGATTGGGAACTACACCAGGTATGGCAGGCAAAGCTTCTGCGGTTTTAGGTTTGTCTACGCGGGGAATGGAGTTTAACAAACCATGCGTATAGGGATGCTTCGGGTTTCCATACAATTCTTTAACTTCGGCATATTCAACTAGGCGACCATAGTACATGACCGCAATAAAGTCTGCCATTTCAGCTACAACGGCAAGATTGTGTGTGATGAGAATAATGGATGTATTTGTTTTCTTTTTGATATCGCGCATCAATTGCAAAACCTGTGCTTGAATGGTTACATCAAGCGCAGTAGTAGGCTCATCTGCAATGAGAAGTTTGGGGTCGCAGGCAAGTCCCATAGCAATCATGACACGTTGGCGCATACCACCTGACATTTGGTGAGGGTAATTGTCCACACGCCTGACAGGATCGGGTATGCCTACATCTTGAAAGAGGGATATTGTCTTTTCTCTGGCTTCTTCTTCTGTCATACCTCTGTGGATCATCAATACTTCTTTAATTTGATTGCCCACCGTAAAAACAGGATTTAAAGAGGTCATAGGTTCTTGGAATATCATGGATATATCATTCCCACGGATTCTTCTCATTTGTTCAGGCGTCTTTTTCAGCAGGTCTTCCCCTTGAAATAGGATTTCGCCTTCATGAATTTCGCCGGGAGGAATAGCTACAAGCTGCATAATGGAAAGAGAAGTAACGGATTTACCACAACCAGATTCCCCGACCAATCCAAGGGTAACTCCCTTGTCGACTGAGAAACTGACGCCTTCCACGGATTTTGTCAGACCGTCCATGGTATGAAAATATGTATGTAAGTTCTTAACTTCCAATAAAGCCATACAATAGCCTCACTTTCAAACTACTCATTCAAATCAACAAACTGTTGTATTTTTTCACAGTATCATTTTAGGTTGTTTTGTTTTCATATCAAATGAAAAGTTTACAAATTTCCAAAAAAGAATCAATTCAGTTTCCTTCTGCTAATCGAACCATTTGCAAAGACACATCCACTTTTCGTTCTTTGTGTAGAAAATTTAGAACAATGCGAGCACGGCCTTTTCGGGAGTTGATAGATTGAACAATGCCTTGCATGGATTTCAATGGACCTTCAATGATTTCTATGTGGTCCCCCATATCAATTGCTTTGGAGGGTCGAATCACTTCTCCGTTTTCGAGAAGCTTGAGAAGAACTGCAATTTCGGAACGCTGAATTTTGCAAGGTTCGCCTGTTTGATCGCACAAAACACGCATAACATGATTAATGCGCCGGATCACATAGCAATCGTTGTAGTTCATGCAACCTCTGACCAAAATATAGCCAGGGAAAATTGGTTTTAGAATCTCTTTCCAAAGACCTTCTTGTCGCTCCCGAAGTTGTCTTTTAGGAACGATAAAAGTGAGGTGAGGGCAGTATTTTTGAAGGTAGTATGCTCGAATCTTATCTTCGTAACCAGTTTGAACAAAAATGCTATACCAAGAAACACTTGGGAGCATAGTACTCAACTCTATATCTTCACTTCGTTTTGAAGATGCAAGACTAGTCGGTTGTAAATCCATAGTTCCTCCTATAAACATGCTTCATTATACTTCCAAAAAGAAATTAATCAACAATTGCTTTTCCTTGCTTGTTAAATTCCATCTAAAACTACTTCCGCGGTTATCGCAGATACACGATGGTCGTTTTTTCTCCTGGTGTAATACTTTTGGTATGGGGATGCTTCTTTGCAAATTCTTGGACAGCTTCCCGAAGCGCTCCTGTTCCTGATCCATGAACAATGTACACTTGGGGAAGCTTTGCCATGTAGGCTTTATCAAGAAATTGATCCAGCACAGGCAATGCTTCTTCTACGTGAAATCCATGTACATCACATCGCTCGGATGTATCCGACGTTGGTATTTCCACCGATTGCATATCTACTTCTATTTCCGGGGTGGAGTCTTCTTCTTTTGTAATAAGCTGAATATCCGAATAGGGGAGAGTCTGTCTCCACTGTCCATACTGCACTTCCACTTTTTTCTTTTGCGGAATTTTCTTAATGACCAAGGCTTCTTTTTGAATGGAAGGAATAAACACAAAATCCCCTATATTAATATCTCTTGCTCGTTCTACAGGCTGGGTGGTGTATTCATCCGATTCGAGAAGTGCTTCTTCCTGCGTTTCATCGGGGGGAGCG
Source organism: uncultured Caldisericota bacterium (assembly GCA_964583965.1). GTDB lineage: Bacteria > Caldisericota > Caldisericia > UBA6126 > UBA6126 > JAGLCW01. Next base: position 16,838 of record CAZOYI010000141.1, on the reverse strand, counting down.
GATGTAAAGTCAGCCTCTGGTTTGGTATTGGACACTTTTCCTTGCAAAGCGTTCATTACTTGCATTAAATCTTCTGCTTCCCGGCTATGTTTTTGTTGCCTAGAAAGCTGCGAAAGAACATCTTTGGCTTTTTCCATGTAGTCTTGCATTTGGGTTTGAAATCGCATGCGGTCTTTTTCAAATTTCCCTTTGTAGTTGGTTTCGATTTTGCTGATTTCTGCTTCATAGTGCTCTTTTTGCTGCTGGATAGTTTTTTGCAATTCCTTGGTTTGGCTGAGGGTATCGTCAATTTCTTCTTTTTTGCGGTGCATATTGTTCATTAATTTTCTTGTATAGGTTGCCTTTGTATCTAGATATTTCGCTGCAATTTCCAAAAGGTCTTTTTCAATACCCAATCGTTTGGCGATTTCAAAAGCTTGACTAGCACCGGGGCTTCCAATGTAAAGCTTGTACGTTGGTGCCAGCGATGCAATATCAAACCCAACGCTTGCATTCATAGCCTCTTCGTATTCATAGGCAAACGATTTGATAAGAGGCAGGTGAGTAGATACCATCATGGGTATTTTTTCTCGATGCAAGGACTCAAGCAAGGCCATACCTAAGGCTGCCCCTTCTTCTGGATCGGTGCCTGAACCCAATTCGTCGATCAAAAGAAGAGTGGTTGGGTGAGCCTTTTTCACGATTTCTATCAGGCGGGTAAGGTGGGCAGAAAAGGTGCTTAAGCTTTGCTGAATGCTTTGTTCTTCTCCAATATCGGCAAGTACATCTGTAAACCAGCCTATGGTAGATTCTGAAGAAGCTGGAATAAGAAAGCCGCAATAGGTAAGCGCAACAAACAAACCTGCTGTCTTCAGCGTAACGGTTTTACCGCCCGTATTGGGACCCGTAATAATCATGCTGCGAAAGTCTTTTCCCAAATGAAACGAGATAGGGACAACATTGGACACCTCAAGCAAGGGGTGGCGAGCATCGTGGAGATCTAGTAATGGCTTTTTGCTCGTTCTGGGCAACACACCATTCCATTGCCGACTTAGCTTTGCCTTTGCAAAAATAAAATCCAATTTGTGAATCTGACGGATTCCTTTTTGGATGCTAGATGCTTTTTCCCCAATTTTTTGTGTAAGGTGAGAAAGGATCTTTTCGATTTCTTTTTGTTCTAGCTGCTGATACATGTAGTAGTCGTTGTTCAATCCCACTACATCCATGTGTTCTACGTACAGAGATTCCCCCGAATCAGATCGGCCCATGACTCGGCAGGGAAATTGATTTCGATATTGCGTTTTCAAAAGAATGACATACCGGTCATTCATTTTGGTAATAATGTCGTCTTGAAACATTTTTCCATAGGTGGGAGAATTTAAAAGCTTTTCGTAGGTGCTTTCAATTTTATGAAGGGTGGAAGCAATTTGTTTTCGGATTTTTGTAAGCTCTACACTGGCATCGCTTTTAACCGATCCATCCGTTTCGAGAAGTTTTTCTACATCGTGAATGGTTTCGTGGCAATTGGGCACCAATTGAACGATAGTGGTAAGACGTGGAAACAAATCTTCTTTTCCAGCAAACAAACTGTTGATATCTTCAAATGTTCGTAAATAGCCTGTGATCTGAAGAAGTTCTTTGCCCGTAAGAACCGAGGCGATGGATGCTTTGGAAACAAGACTGATGATATCTTCTGTTTCGCGAGCAGGGATATCTCCTTGTGCTTGTAAAAACTGAAGAGCTTCATGGGTTTCTTTTAATGCTTCTTGAATATCTTCATAGGTAGCCCATGGATGCATTTCTTCACAATGTTTTTTGGACGCTTTGCTGCGCGTAAAAGAAGAGAGTCGCGACCGTATTTCTTCAAAATCAAGTGCTTCTAAACTTCTCAGATCCATACTTACCTCCACCAAAAAAAGGGGCTAGAACTTACCGTTTGTTCACATTTATTCTCGTATTTCTATATTGTAAACATTCTGCAAACTTTGAACAATGTCATTCATGATTTCTTGAATTTCTTCGCTTGTTTTGTTCTCACCAAAATTAAACATGATGCGTATCGCAATGCTTTTTTTAGTAGGGTCAATATTCTTGCCTTGATACAAATCAAATATAATGGTTTTCTTAATGCAGTACCCTGCTGTTTCTAGAATATTTTTTATCAGTTTCCCTGCAGGAATGGTTCGGTCTACAATAAAAGCAACGTCACGTAGGACGTCTTGCGCGGCTGATATGGGTTGATAATAACCGTGGCGAACAAGATATTTCATGATAGGGCGCAGTTGCATACACGAAAAAAAGACGGGTTGCGTGATTCCATAATAATGCAGAAGAGCAGGATGAACAGCTCCATACGTTCCGATAGTAGAATCTTCTACAATCACATCCAGTGCTTGGCACGGATCAAAAACAGTGTGGTTTTGTGAAGGTTTGGTAGTAAACGGAATGTTGTATCGCATTAAAACAGAATTCTCTTTTACTCCTTTGGCAAAATAGAAATCCATTTTTCGAGGCTCTTGGCACCATGTTTGGCACTGCGTCTCCCCTGTAATAATCCAGTCAAGATACAAGTTTTCCCCTTGCAGGTAATGATTGCCAATCTCATACAAGCGCAAGTTGGTGTTTTTCATAGCAATATTCTTTTTCACACTATCCAAGAGAGCCAGGATTCGGTTTGGTGTCAAATACGATTGATCTTTCCGAAGAGGGTTTTCTACTTGCACCAAGCCAGGAGTATCGGGCGCATAAAGAAGGGCTACTTCTTCATCTTTTGCGAAAGAATCCGTCATGACTTCATAAAATCCCAATGCACTCATTTGCTGACGAATAAGGCGATTCATTTTAATCCATGGTTTTTCCGGCTTATACTCCACCTGATACATGGGCTTGGTGGGTTGAATATTGTGATATCCAGTAAATCGCAAAAGCTCTTCAATAATATCGACGCTTTCGAGTAAATCGACGCGGAACGATGGGGGATGAATACGCAAACCATCTCGCAGAGTATTTTCAAAAGGTATCTCAAGTTTTTTTAGGATGCTGGACGCTTGAAACTTTGAAATATCAATGCCTGTCACATCGGAAAACTCTTGCAACGATAAATCAATGTCGGGGGCGGAGGGTATACTGGTTCGCTGGGTATAGAATTCTCCGTCGATTGTTCCACCACATACACAAGACATAAGGTTCGCTGTTATTTTCAACACGTCTTCGATCTGCCCCGAATCAACACCTCTGGCATATCGAGAAGACGCATCTGTGTTAATATGGAGCCTTGCTGATGTACGGCTAATGGTTTTGGGTTGGAAATAAGCACATTCTAGAAAAACATTTTTTGTGCTGTCCATAATTTCGGAATCGCTCGAACCCATAACGCCGGCAATAGCAATAGGTCGCACTTCATCGGCAATAACCAAATCGTTTTCTGTAAGGGTATAAGTTTTCCCATCCAATGCATCAAACGATTCTGGAGCAGAAGGTGTGCGAACTTCAATCTGATGTCCCATCAGTCGATCCAAATCAAAGGTATGCAAAGGTTGCTGGTAGTAAAACATAACAAGATTGGCACAATCCACTACATTGTTTATGGGTCGCAATCGAAAGGCCAGTATCCTTCGGCGTATCTCAAAGGGGCTTGTGTCAATGTTAACATCCCCTAAAATGGTGCCTAAATAAATGGGGCAGCGGTCGGTATCGGACACTTTCACGCCTTTGAAAGAGCTATTACGAACACTACGCTTAATGTGCACTTCTTTGAAAGGAGGGTAAATATGGTGAATGTTTCGTCGATCAGATGGTGGCAAGTGAATATCAAAAGCAGCTGTAATTTCTCGTAAAAGACCTTCCATACAATAGCAATCAGGTCGATTGTATGGTATTTTTAAATCAAAAGTGGGAGAAGACAGCCAAAATAGATCAAAAAAGTTCTTTCCAATGGGCGTATCTGGTGGAAGCTCTAAGGGTCCAAGCCGTTCCTGGTTGGATACAATTGCATTGTCTAGCTTTACTTCAACAGAAGAAAGAAGCATCCCTTCACTTTGCACATGTTGAAAGTCTTTGCTTGTAAGCGTAATGCCTCCAATGGTAGTACCAGGGGGCGCCCAAACATACACTCCGCCAATGCGGAGTTCTTTCCAGCTAGTCACAACTTGGTGCGTTTGTGAACCATCTGATATAGTAGCTTGTAACAAATGGTCGGTGGAAGGAATGTCTGTTTTTTCAGTAACTTTCACGGTATATACTGTATTGCTTTGGGCAGCAATAACATTCTCGACTTCAAATCCAATTTCAGGCAGTTTTTTTGTGAGCTGGTCAACGGAAGGGCAGTCCTTTTTTAAAATGTCTTGTAAATAACCGTAGGAAATAATCATTAAAACTGCTCCAAAAAGTCTATGCTGTTTTCGTAAAAAAGACGAATATCGTCAATTTGATACTTCATCATGGCAATGCGTTCAATGCCCCAGCCAAAAGCAAACCCTCTATAGACAGACGGGTCAATATTTACATTTCGTAGGACTTGTGGGTGTACCATGCCCGATCCACCCAGCTCAATTTCTCCGGCTTTTCCGCACACATTGCACCCTTTTCCCCCGCAGAAGGGACAGGAAATGAAGGTCTCGGCTCCTGGTTCTACAAAAGGAAAGTACGAAGGAAGAAATCGAACTTCTACGCGTGTTCCGAACACTCCTGTCATCATCTCTGTTAGAATTCCACTCAAATCACAAAAATTGACATTTTTATCGACAACCAATCCTTCGATTTGGTGAAAAACAGGATAGTGAGTGGCATCGCTTGCATCTCGCCGATAACAGCGGCCCATAGAAACAATGCGCAAAGGCAAGGATCCATTTTCCATTGCCCGAATTTGAACAGCGGAAGTTTGTGTACGTAAAATATGTTCTGGATCTACGTAAAATGTATCTTGGGGATTCCTAGAAGGATGCCACTTGTGAATATTGAGCGCGTCAAAGTTGTGAAACGTATCCTCTACTTCATAACCGCTTACTACATCAAAGTTCATACTGCGGAAAATATCCAGTAATTCATCAATAATTTGGGAAATAGGGTGTTGGTGACCCATTGCAAAGGGTACACCCGGGAGAGTAAGGTCGCAGTAAGGCTTTTCTATGGTAGAACTAGTAGACAAATTCTCAAGTTGATCCGATATGGATTCAAACTTCTTCTCCATAAATGACTTTAACTCATTTATGAGAGAGCCAAATTCTCCTCTTTTTTCAGGGGGAATGTCTTGAATACATCCAAAAAGCTTTCGGATTTCTCCTTTTCTACCCAAGTACTTGATGCGAAGTTTTTCTAGTTCATCAGCCGTATTGGCTTTTTTGATTCGCTTTTCAAACTTGGTCTGGCAGTCTTGTATGACCTTCGGTTTGTCTTCTTCATTCACAGTAGACTATTCCTTTCGTAGAGATTCGTAAGAAGTAGATATAACGCAAAGCCTGCTTAGTCTATTTGCATGTTGAACAGCTTCCTCCACTACAACTACTACAGCTATCCTTTGACTCTGCAGATGGAGTACTACAAGAACAAGACTGATCGGGATGTTTAATAAATCCCAAATGCGAGATCAGCTTTTTTATTCGACTGGACTGACATGTAGGACACTTTACTTTAGCAATTTCATCATAGGTGGAAAAAACTTCGAAAGCTTCTCCACATTCTTCACATTTAAACTCATATATTGGCATATTCTAACCTCGTTGAATGATTTCTTTGTTATAGTTTCCTGCATATTATAGCACATAGGGTAGAATTGCCCAAGTTTCTTTTCGTTTGAATTGAATCCTCCTTACCTGTAACCTACTAGCTTGCAGAAATGTTCTTTATTGGTATACAAATAGAAAAACAATTGGCATCTTTTCTTGGTTTTGTGTTTGCATTTTTTTGGCATTACTACTTTGTTTTTTGTGCTTTTCTATCACAAAACGGTCAGAAGACGTAGCATAAGGTGATTACTATGAAATGGCTACCAGTATTTTCTATTCTGTTATTTGGAGCTTCTGCGGTGTATTTTTATCTGTTTTTGTATACATGGAAACGCAGACAAGAACCAAGTGGATTCTTTTTCTCTCTAATGCTACTTTCTGTCATAGCATGGATGGTCCCTCAAGGACTCGAATACCTGCTACCCTCTATGTCGTCCAAAATATGGTGTTCAAAAATATCCTACCTGGGCGCTATAACCGTTTCTGTTTTCCTCTTTGAAACCATCTACTCCTATATCACTGCCATTCGGAAGTGGAGTCCCGTTCTTCTTTGTGTCCTTCTCTTTCTGCCTTGCATCTTTTTCTTCTTTGTTCTTACCAATGGAACGTTTCACTCTCTTTTGTGGACAAGCGTGACCCCGATCCCTGGAACAAACGGACAACTTCTTTCCTATGAGCATGGAATGCTATTTGTTATGATTGCTGCCTATTCATATCTTCTTGTCCTAGCAACTATATTCATGCTCCTATACTACTCTCTTCGCACCGATTATTTATTCAGGCGACGCTACTATGCTTTGGTTTTTGCTTCCATTGCTCCATGGCTAGGAAATATTCTGTATATTGGAAAGATAACCCCTTTGAAGGGGATTGATTTTTCTGTCATTGGGTTTTTAGTTTCCACTATCATACTGTACCTTGTTATATACAAATGGCACTTTCTTGATTTGAAACCCATTGCATACGATGTTCTCATGAAAAGTGAAAAGCGCGGGGCCATTGTACTGGACAATCAGCAGCGCGTGATTGTAGTCAACCACGCCGTCGAAAGCTGTTTTGATCTACCCACAAACAGTATTGGCAAAACCATTTATGTCGTTTTTGCACAATATCCTTCCTTCATCAAGACTGTTCAATCCCCCCAAAGCGTAGAGACGTATAAGCATTTCAAGCCCTCCTCTGGAGAATCCCCACCAATAGAAATGGTTTGTGAAATCCAAAAAACTCCCATTGAGGTTGGAGACAATCACATTGGCACTCTTTTGCAAATTCATGATATCACCCATCGAATTGATGCTCAAAGACACCTTGAGTTACAAAACAAAATACAAGAGGCACTTCTTGCGATAAGTCACATGCTTCTTTCCCAGGATCAGCACTACAATGGTCTCATTCAAACCATGAACATTGTGGGTCGATCGTTGCATGCAGACTTCCTTCGAATCATCCGTTTCCAGCCACAACCTGCACATCCTTGGTCAGTTCTAGCAACATACGTAGAAAAGAATGCTTCCATTAGTGCTACCTCCTGCCCTCTTACACATCCCCCTATCCTGGAATGGCTAGATTCCACTCACGCCAGCAAAGCGATGAATACATTTGAAAAAGGTCATCCTTATGTTGTACCTTCCCCATTTTTAGCAGAAGCTACCCTCGATTCAAAGGTTCCGCTCATGCTAGATCAAAAAAGTATCGCCCTTATTCCCATCCAAAGGTCCCAAAAGAAATTGGCCTCTGCTTCTTCTTCCAAGCCTTCTATCAGCGAGCCTCTTTGGGGATATGTAGAAGTCATCAGAGGGAAACAAGATCCAGTAGCTGATACGGAGTTTTCTCAACCAGAACTACAAATGATGGAAATGATTGCTTCTCTGTATACAGAATATACGATACGAAAAGTCATCCAAAACACGTTGCAAGAAAGCAAGGATCGTTTTGAACAAGTCGTCAATCAAGCCCGTGAAATCATATGGGAAACCGATAGTCACATGAACCTAACATATTTGAGCAATAGCTTTCATAGATTGTTCTCTATTCCAGAGAGAATCGATAAAACGAAATGGTTCTCTATTCGATCCTTTGTATCCCAGTTTTTCCAGTACAATCGCGGCTCCAATCAGCTTTCTGCAGAAGACAAACCCATTCAAGTTGAGGATCGTTTTAAAAAACAGCTCCAAAAATTTCGCAATCATTTCAAAGAACGCAAACCTTTGCAAGATTTTTTGATGCAGATTTTAGATTTTAAAGGAAACACGTTGTATCTTCTTGTGAATGCCATTCCTGTATTTGACAAAGAGCACAAATTCAAAGGGTATCGAGGATCCGGATTTGACGTTACCCTTATGAAGCAATTGGAAATCATGAAAGATTCTTTCATTAACACGGTTTCTCATGAATTTCGAACTCCCTTGTTCTCGATTCGAGAGAGCGTGAATATGGTTCGTAAAGAATCGCTAGGACCTTTGCTCCCAGACCAAAAAGATACATTGGATATAAGTCTTCGGAATTCTGATCGACTTGTTCGGTTGATTAACGACATTTTAGACTTTCAGAAATTCGAGTCAGGACGTTTTACCCTTCACCCAAGCGCTGTAGATGCCAGATCCATCATTCGGGAAGCCTTTTTTACCATGTCTCCTCTTGCAGATCAAAAAGGTATCAAGCTTCAAAAAGCCATTTCTGAAGAGTGCCCACAGCTTTACGTTGACAAAGATATGGTTGTGCAAGTGTTTATCAATATCATTAGCAATGCCGTGAAATATACCCACCAGGGATCGATTCAAGTTCGTGCTTTTCCAGAACACTGGAATGATACGCTTGATAAAGCAGATGATTCACCCCACAAGAATCTGCTTCATTTTACAGTATCTGATACAGGGATTGGAATCAAGGAAGAAGATATTGCAAAACTGTTTCATACTTTCAGTCAAATTTCAAGTGATGACCACCCTAAAACAGAAGGAACAGGATTGGGTCTTGTGATAAGCAAACGCATTGTAGATTTACACAAGGGGAAAATTTGGGTGCAATCAAAATGGGGAGAAGGTACTACATTCCATGTCCTTTTACCAATTCATGAACCAGAGTAGATAAAAACCTTTTCATTCTTGTCGAAACCATCTTTTCGTAGTATTATTACTGTATGTTACCACTCGTACATGTTTGAACGGTTTCTCTGTAGGACATTATTGGTGTTCCTACAGAAATGAATTGGAGGTTTTGTATGGTTCGTTTAAATAAAATTGGCGTGTTGTCGTATGGGTATATTATGGCTGTTGTTTCTGCCATTGCATCCTTTTTGTATATTCTGATTATGTTCCCTGCCATTCAAACAATCATGAATTTGGTCATGAATGGCTTTCGAGAGTCCATGGACTATGGTATGGGCTATGACGCAATGGGATCTGGTGGCATGGAAGGCTTTGGAGGACTGTTTGTTGTACTTCTGATTGTCACTCCTATTGTTGGTGCCATTACAGGGTTTATTGCTGGGTGTCTTGGAGCCCTTATATACAATATTGCAGCAAAATGGACCGGTGGCGTGGAACTCAATTTTGTAAAAGCTCCCGTTATCGATTATTCGGGAAAATCATCAATGCGAGTTGAGGAAGAGCCCCCTTCTTTTCAAAAAGAAATGTCTTCTGTAGAACCCCCCGACGATGAATCAACCCGGGAAACTCCTTAGCATGACAGTGCAAGATTATCTTTTTTCGCCCTTCCACTCGATTCAATTTTCTTGCATCGGAACGGTCAAGATCCAAAAAGGAGACTCCTACCGTTGTACTGTGCAAGCTGATGATGGTTTACTAGAAAAGCTCCGCATCGTAGAGAATAAGCAAATCCTCTACCTTGAATTCAAGCATTCTCTTCATTTTTTATCGTGGTTGGGTCGAAACATTGCCCGTAGTATTGTTTTTACGATTGAAGTTCCTACTCTGCAAAGCATGACTCTTTCTGGTCTTGGGCACGTAGAAACAACCGATTTTTCTGCTGAAAAATTTTCTCTTCATGTGAAAGGATCTGGCAACGTTCGCATGGACATGATTGTACAACAGCTGCATGTGGACATTACAGGAGCAGCTCGAATTACACTGCAAGGCAAGGCAGATTCTCAGAGCATTTCCATAACAGGAGCAGGCAACTACGATGCGCAGAAGCTTGTATCCAAAACGGCATCCATTCAGATACACGGAGCTGGGAAAACCATTGTTCACGTTGAAAACAACCTTGCTGTTTCCATTGGCGGAGCGGGTTCTGTTCGATACGTGGGGCAACCTCATGTCATTCCTTCCATTTATGGTGCAGGTAGCGTTCTTCCTGTGAAGGATGCTTCCGACGATAGCCACAAAGACTATGACCCTACCGATGTTTCATAAAGGTATTCCTTGTTTGCTACAAAAAACCAAGTTTTGTGTAACGAATAGTCCTAAGGTTGGTATAGTAGATATAAGAAAATGTTTGAAACGAGGTAAACAAGTATGAAACACAACGAAAAGAAAATTTTGATTGTTGCAGTGTGTTGTATAGCAATCATTGGACTAGCCGCTTATTTTTTCACCGAGCCTTCCACAGCAGCTCGTAAAGGAAATGGCCAAGGCAGAGCTTTCGCTTCCCAATGTAATCCTGGCCAGCAAGGTGACGGATGGAATCGACAAAATGCAAACTGTCCAGGAGATTGCAGCGATGAAACAGAAAACTGTTCTGGCGATTGCGACAATTGCGATGAAGATTCAAAAAACTTCAAAAATCGACCACCCGTAAATGAAGCTCAAACTAGTGAAGTACCTTTTCAAAATCGAACACTGGAAGAGAATACTGAAGGAAAGAACCGAAACCAAGACGACCCCGCTCGTTCTACAGAGTCTGAAGTAAAGAATCAAGGCCAACAGGAACACGAACAACCTGATAAGTCTGGATCTGGACAAGGTATATGGATGTATTCCCAAGAAACCCAAAGCAAAGGTTCTCAACAAGGCTCAGGGCAAGGTCAAGGATCAGACCAAGGTTCTGGTCGACAAGGACGAGGTTGTAGTGAAGGATGTTGCCCTTAAACACTCTTGTAGCGCATGGTCTGACATCAATTATAAAACCCCTCTTTTGAAGAAAAGAGGGGTTTTTTTTATCTAGTGTAACGGTATTCTTATCAAATTTTTATCTTACGAGCCTTACAAAGCAAGGTTCGGATCAAATATTCTTTTCGAATGCCATATCGATCATTCTTGTGGGAACGACGTGACAATCTCTCTAGGGATGGTTTGATATATAGAATTTCTTCTTTGCTTATTTCCGTTGGCATATCACCAAGGGCTAGGGCGGTATAATAAAAAGGGAATCGTTTCCATCGTTTCTTTTCATCTCGAAGGCTTTTCAGCAGCTCCATCCCTTTTTTTAATCGTGGGCGGCTAAAGGGAATACTTTCGTGGATAAGGTTTCTCCAAAAGGATACGGTACATTTTCCGCAGCAATAAAACCCGCACCACGATCCATCTGATTCGTTTTCAAGAATTTTATCGTGAATGATTTGTATGGCTTCTTCTTTCGCCTTATCTATATGGGTATTGTGGACATTTAAAAGAACCAATGAATGAAGTGCTTCTTCTCCTAATAAATGTGCTTTCCCAGCTCTGCTTGTGACAGGTTCACCGGTATAGGTACAAACTGTATTCTCAAAATCGTGGGGAGTGGGCGCAAACAGCCCAAAGTAACCACCTTTTTCATTCATGCGATCAGCAATCCATGTAGCTAACTCGCGTTTTCTTTTTGTCGGGATAGACTCTCTAAAATAATAGCTGTGATTGATGTGATCAACGGTATCCCATAAACTTATCGGAATTGAATGATTCATGAATTGGACCCCCTCCAATAAACATAGAAACAACTATCAGTATATCGATATGAAGAAAAAGGATCAAATGAAAAAACAAAGAAAATGAAAAAAACAAAAACTCAGATGGATAAATTTTTAGAGTTCAGGATGTTTTTCTCGATAATTTTGAATGGCTTTTTTCAAAGCATCGGCGGCTAAGTTGGAACAATGCATTTTAGCCGGTGGTAAGCCTCCCAACGCATCAGCTACCATTTGATTGGTAATCTTTTCTGCCTCTTCTAACGTTTTCCCTTTCACAATTTCTGTTACCATGCTGCTAGAAGCGATAGCTGCAGCACAACCAAATGTTTGGAATTTGACGTCTACTATGACACCATTTTCTACTTTAATGTCAATATGCATGATATCACCGCATTGTGGATTGCCAATTTCACCTTGAGCATCAGCATTTTCAATAGATCCAACATTGCGGGGATTCATGAAATGGTCTTTTACTTTTTTTGTATACATAAAACTTCTACCTCACTTCAGAAAATAATACTGTGTTCTTAGCACAAAGGAGACATTTTTCGTAATTTTTCAACAATTTCTGGAAGAACATTGATGACTGCCTTCATGTCCTCTATTGTATTGTGTCTCCCCATTGTCATTCGAATAGAGCCTTGTGCAGTAGCAGAATCAATCCCCATGGCAAGAAGAACATGGGAAGCATCGAGACTGCCAGACGTACAAGCAGAACCACTAGATACACAGATACCATGAGAATCCAACATTAACAAAACGGATTCACCCTCTATATATTTAAAACAAACGCTAACGTGTCCTGGTGTTCGGTTGGTAGGATGCCCCGTAAACAAAACATCCGGTATGGATTGCTCAATACCTTCGGTAAGAAATGTAGCTAGATTTTGCAACTGTTGAGCATCTTCTGAAAAACGTTTTTGGGCAAGCTCGATAGCTTTGGCAAATCCTACAATGCCGGGGATATTTTCTGTCCCTGGACGCATTTTATGTTCTTGACCCCCACCATACAAATAAGAGGTAAAGGGAGTTCCCTTTTTTACAAACAAAAATCCTACCCCTTTGGGGCCATATAGTTTGTGAGCAGAGGAAGATAGGAGATCAACCCCCATGCTTTGTACATCGACAGGTATTTTTCCAATGGCCTGCACTGCATCTGTGTGAAACAAGGCTCCTTTTTCATGAGCAATGGTAGCCAGTGTAGAAATATCTTGTATCGTTCCTACTTCGTTGTTTGCGTGCATAATGCTTACGAGTATTGTATCACTGCGCATTGCCTTTTGCAGAGACGAAGAAGAAACGATCCCATGAGCATCCACCGGAAGGTAGGTAACGTCAAAGCCTTCCTTTTCTAACTGCCCAAATGCATGTAAAACAGCATGATGTTCAATAGAAGAAGTAATGATATGTTTTCCTTTGTCTTTTATTTTTCTAGCCGTGGTAAAAATTGCTTGATTGTCCGATTCGGTACCACCGCTGGTAAAAATAATTTCCTTCGGAGAAGCATTGATAAAAGATGCGATGGTGGAACGGGATTCTTCCATCGCATCCCGGGAAAACTCTGCAATAGAATACATGGAAGAAGGGTTTCCATAATGAACCGTAAAAAAAGGATTCATGGCTGTTACCACTTCGGGGTCAACAGGCGTCGTAGCACTATGATCTAAATATATACATTTCATATTCATGCCTCCGAATAGGAAATTGAATCTGTACACAAGAAGTTCCATAAAAATGTAGTAAAAGATGAAAAAGTTTCAATGGAAGAAAATGACATTTCATCTATTTCTTTTTTCTATACGTGTAGGAACGGTTGATTCAATGGCCTGTTAAGGAAAAGAAAAAGTTGATTGTCATAAAGCAGTTTGCGGATCTTTTTGAAACAGGAATCCTCTACAAAGAAAAAGAAATCAACCAGATCATTCAAACCAAATATGATGATTATGCTCTTATTCGAAGATACTTAGTTGGATATGGTTTTCTAGATCGTAAAACCGATGGGTCGGCCTATTGGAAATGCAAAGAGTTGTGTGTAGAGGGGTGCGATCAAGACCCCTCTACACACAACAACTTATTCTTGAGCAACCGGTATGCTAGCAATATTTTTTGAAGATCCACTTTGTAGCCACTTTACGCCAAGATACACAAAGGGGGTGTCTAGGATCGCAAAACAGATTTTTAACAAATAATAAGGCAAGGCCATTTGTAGAACAAAGGCAAAGGTAAACGTTGGAGACACTCGATAAAAGGCGATCATCATAAATACGAACGTATCGATACCTTGGGAGAAAATTGTGGAAAGATTGTTACGAAGCCAAAGTGCTTTTCCGTGGGTTCGCTTTTTCCAAAACTCAAAAGCCCATACATCGTGGTATTGTGACAAGGCAAAGGCAACTAAGCTAGCTGCAATCATGCGTAGTGAACTTCCAAATATAAGGCGATATTCGTCATGGAAGCTGTATCGACTATGACTAGGTAAAGCTGCAAAAACAAGGGTATAGATAAAGATTACAACCAATACGACGATGCCACCCGTTATAAACTGACTTACCGTTTCTCTTCCATACACTTCTTCGACAATATCGGTAATTAAAAAAGTTAGTGGCACCATAAAAATCCCTACCGAGGAAGAAATCCCAAAAAATCCAATGACTTTCCCTCCTAGGAGATTGACCCCAACCAAAAGTCCAATAAACATTGCAAACAGTAGCGATAACTTCTTGCCGTTCAACATCAAAAATACCTCCGAACAAATTGGATGCATCCAAGTACATGGAAGGATTTCATTCATGATGTGTATGAACTGAAATTAGTTCAGTATACTAGAGTTTTTGTTGAATACAACAAAAAAGGGCTCTTTGCAGAGCCCTTTTTTGACAGAAGCACTGGCTTCTTTGATTCGTAACGGAAGAGTTACTCGAGTGGTTTGTGGCAAAACCACCAATCATAACATTCGTATTGTTCTTTTCGTTTTTTCGCATCTTTTTCATTGTTGGGGGGCGGGACAATAATGCGATCTTTGATAAGCTCATTGATAGGCCAATCAGCAGGGACAGCCCCTTGTTTATCGGAAATCTGGAGTGCTTTTACAGCTCGCACAACTTCATCCATATTCCGTCCCACTTCTTGGGGATAATACATCACAAGGCGAACTTTGCTATTGGGATCTACGATAAAAACAGCCCGTACGGTGTTGGTTCCCTTGCCAGGGTGTAACATTCCCAATTTGTTAGCAATAGCATCGTTAGCTGCAACAACAGGGAATTTGATTTCCACGCCCAGCTCTTCTTTGATCCACTCAATCCATTTAATATGGGAAAATACCTGGTCAACTGACATACCTATCAGTTTGCACCCAAGTTTTTCAAATTGGTCGTATCGCTTTTGGAAAGAAACAAATTCGGTGGTACACACAGGGGTAAAATCAGCCGGGTGACTAAATAGAACAAACCAATCCCCCTTCAAGTCTCCAGGAATGTTCATTGGTCCATGTGTTGTGTTCGCCTGAATTTCAGGAAAGTCATCTCCCAATAGGGGCATATGAAATGTAACTTCTTCCATCGTAAACTCCTTTCATTGTACAGAAACAACTCGTAAGAATAGAAATACATATATACACTAAACTACACGACAGAACAAATAGTTCCCTCGTTTGTACGTCGTTTTAACTAGTCTTTCAATAATCCTCACCAAGAGCTTCTTCGTAACACAACCAAATTTCTTTTGTGTCTGGTAGCCATTGGATTGGGAGCTGAAGGGATTCCCCGACAAATCGTAAAGGGATCAGGGTTCGTCCGTTTTGGACGCAGGGCACTACATTTGGATCATTGGAGTCAATAGCAACCGACTTTCCATTTAGCACGGCTATTGGATTGCCTATTTGAAGCTCTAGATCAATACTAGATTCATCTTTGGGGGCATACACTATATGAATTCTTTTGTCTGCAGCAATCCACTCAATATCTGCTCTGATCGTTTCTAGTATTGCGCGAAAGGGCACAAACGTTCGATCATGCATGATACAAGGAGCCACATCAAGCAAGAATTCGTCAAAATCAATTGCTGCTTTGGTAGACCCGATTTGAAGAATGAGGGTATGAAAACAAGATGTATATTCAATACAGGATTCGCTGGTGCGAATGTCGTCGATTTGTTTGTAGTCCGCTCCTACAGGATACACTTTGAAACAATACAAAGACCCCTTCTCCAGTTCTTTGGTGGTCACGTGGTGGGTTTGGAGTATAGGAAAATCAGTTAGGGGGAACGGTTGATACTTCCCTTTTTGGAAATCCATTTTGTAGATACAATATCCGTGTTTTGCTTCTTCCATTTCATCCCACTGTAAAAGAATGCCACCAAAACCTAATGAGGTGGAAAGGGTGTATGGTTTTTTTTCAGCCCGAACAAAAGAATGTGGACAGAGCATGGTGCTCATCATCCCAACAAAAAGAAACACCAAGGCAAACGTTTTCAGGATATTTCTCATATCCTCCAGCCTCCTTTCGATTTTCATGGACCGCGATCTGCTATCTATAGTGTACCCCTAACCTCGAAAAAAGGCACGTTTTTTTTGGTGTTTCTTTTCTTTTATTACTCTTTACTTTGACGTGGGGTTAATTCCCTTTCATCATAGCCTCAATATCGTCTTCAACCGTAGATTGAGGTTTCAAATCAAATTTTTCAACGAGTACATTGAGAACATTGGGGGAGACAAAAGCAGGAAGCGTAGGGCCTAAGCGAATATTTTTGACACCCAAGTATAGAAGTGCTAATAAAACTGCAACAGCCTTTTGCTCATACCATGCAATATCAAACGATATCGGTAAATCATTAATGCTATCCACGCCAAAAACTTCTTTTAGTTTGAGAGCAATGACTGCCAGGGAATAGCAATCGTTGCATTGACCTGCATCCAAAACTCGTGGGATTCCATTGATATCGCCAAGTTGCAATTTATTGTATCGATATTTCGCACAACCTGCGGTTAATATAATGGTGTCTTTGGGAAGATTTTTGGCTACGTCGGTGTAGTATTCTCGTGATTTATGACGTCCGTCGCACCCTGCCATCACAATAAACCGCTTGATTGCTCCCGATTTTACAGCTTCAACAACTTTATCTGCTAAAGCAAGCACCTGGTTGTGAGCAAATCCGCCCACAATGAAGCCGGTTTCAATTTCTGTCGGGGGTGGGCATGTTTTAGCCAGTTCAATAAGTTTGCTAAAATCTTTTTCTTTGCCAGGGGGTGGTTCTTCAATATGTTGTATGCCAGGATACCCCACAATACTGGT
>CAZOYI010000140.1:0-1934 GCA_964583965.1 uncultured Caldisericota bacterium | reverse complement strand
TATAACGACTTGATCCACAAGGATTTCAGACAATCGATTTGGGAAAAATGGAATCATATCATATCTACCCCAGAAGCATTTCAAGATGAATATCCCATTATTACAAAAGAAGGATCGATGAAATGGGTATGGGAAAAGGGTAGAGCGGTACACGATATACAGGGGAATGTAACCTATTTAGAAGGTTTCATTACCGATATTACCCAGCGCAAAGAAATGGAGATCTCGTATCAGAAATCATTAGAAGAAGAAAAACAAAGAACTGGTGAATTGGAGGCCTTGTTTGAGTCTGCCAAAATTGTGATTCAACAAAAAGATTTTCGACATTCCCTGCAAAACATGTTTGATCTTCTTCTATCTGTAACTTCTTCAACAAAAGGTTTCGTAGCACTGATTCAAAAGCACTCTTCTCATTATTCTTTGCTTCCCTTAAAATTTAAAGGTATTTTGGAGGATATTGAAGAATCTATTCCAGTTTCCCTCCAAGATTGGGCTTTTCTGGATACGATTGAAGAACCCGTATTGAATAACCATGTCCTTTCTATGATATGGCATAGCAATAAACAGGAATTTTTTACAGATTCTACTTATACTCTCTATACTCCGATTCGTTTTCAGTCCAAAACAATTGGTATTATAGCTCTTTCTGGAAAGCAAGATCAATACCATGTGCAAGATCAAAAAATCTGCAATGCTTTCAGTTATTTATCTTCACTAGCATATCAAAACTGGCAAAGTATGCAGATGATAGAAAAAAACGAAAAAATGAAAGATCAATTTGTCAATCAGGTTTCGCATGAACTACGGACTCCACTCCTTGCAATTCAAAGTTGCCTTCGACTCATGAAAGACCATTCTTTCAAAGAGACAGATTCAACTTTACAGGAACTTCTATCCATTTGTGATAAAAACTGCCATCGGTTGGCATACTTTATTCAAGAAATTTTGGATTTTCAAAAACTCAAATCTTCTACAAGTTCACCTCAGGTGGATCACATATACCTTCCCAGACTTTTTCAAGAAATCATCAAAATGGTACAACCTTTAGCAAAAGAAAAACATCTCCAGATTCACCAAGAGATTCCTTCCACCCTGTCGATCATTCAAGCCAACAAAGACGAAATGATCACGTTGTTCTCCAATTTACTTCACAATGCCATCAAATATACCCAAGATGGTTCCATTTCTATTTCTGCACAAGAGGACTCCCAAAAAAATACGATTCACATCCAGGTAGCGGATACCGGTGATGGCATTCACCAGGAAGATATATCCAAGCTATTTACAAGTTTTTCCACACTCTCCTATGCCAGCAAACAAAACAATAGCAGTGGTTTGGGTTTATCAATTTGTAAGCAAATCGTCGATCGTCATCATGGAAGCATTCTTGTAGATTCTGAATGGGGCAAAGGGAGTACATTTCATGTCATACTTCCCATTCGAAGACCAAGCCATACAACTTCACAGAGAAAGGAGATCAAATGAACCACATCAGTTTGACAAAAGAAACAATCCATCATGCAACCTTGGCCTGTATTACAGGAGATCCATATCGCATCGAAGAACTTGCCAATCAAAAAACATTTCAGGCGACCATTATTGAACGAAAAAGAGAATTTACCATTGCTCTTGCACACGTTCAAAACAAACCATTTCTCTTTGCTTCTCATGGCATTGGTGGTTCTTCTTTGGAAATTCTAATAGAGGAATTGTCTCAAATTGGCATTCGAGACATCCTTCGAGTAGGCACTTCTGGTGCTATTCAACCGTTTGTAAAACAAGGAGAAGTTGTTATTTCTCAGGCATCCGTCCGACTCGATGGTGTGAGTTCATTTTACGCCCCCATTGAATACCCTGCTATTGCTCATCATGAATGGGTTTCAATGCTACTGAACATAGCAAAAAAGAAAAATATTCCGCATCATGTTGGAATT
>CAZOYI010000139.1:0-7160 GCA_964583965.1 uncultured Caldisericota bacterium | reverse complement strand
TAAAATATCTCGAATACCTGCAAGCATAAGAACAGAGAGAGGGTAATAAGCCATGGGTTTGTCGTATACGGGAAGCAGCTGTTTTGATACCGCAGGAGTAATTGGTTGTAATCTTGTTCCGCTTCCTCCTGCAAGAACAATGCCTTTCATGTGAATACTCCTTGAATATAGAATGTAGAAATAAAAACTATCATAGGAATAAATGTGTTTTCGTAAAGAAAAAAAAATGTAACATCTACGTAGAATATAAAATACTGTTTTGATGTTCGAGAAATCTTGACAATTTCATAATTGGCACTACATTAATATTAATGTAGATTTTTTATATTTCCCAAGGAGGCTTTTTGTGAATTTTTTTAAAGATGAATCTGGACAAACCGTTCTTGAGTATGCATTAATCATTGCTGTATTAGTGCTTGTTATTATTGCTGCTGTACCAAATTTACGTGACGCAGTAACTAGCGTATTTAGTAAAGCTGAATCCGGTCTTGAATCTGATTATGACTCATAGGAATTATTAGAAGTTTTAAACTTTGATTCGGGGAGATTTCGGTCTCCCCGTTTTTTTTAGGAATTAGGAGATGATATGAGGATTTTTTCCTGGAACATAAATGGTATTCGTGCTGTGATAAAAAAAGGATTTTTTCAGTGGATGGATAATGAAAAACCTGATATCGTGTGTCTCCAAGAAACTAAAATTCATTCTGACCAGCTTACACCAGAAATCCAGCACAAACAAGGGTATCACTTTTATTTCTTTTCCGCCCAAAAAAAAGGATATAGTGGGGTAGCTGTATATTCGAAATTACTTCCCCAGGATGTTCATTACGGATTTGGAATACCCGTTTTTGACGAAGAAGGAAGAGTTCTTCACTTGCAATTTCCTGATTTTCACCTAGTCAATGTTTATTTCCCGAACGGTAAAAGAGATGATATGCGGCTGCAATACAAGTATGATTTTTATCAAGCTTTACTTGATTATTTGCGTCCGTTTTTACAGAATAATGAGAAGATGATTGTTTGTGGTGACTATAACACCGCTCATCAAGAAATTGATCTAGCAAGACCAAAGGAAAATAAAAATATCTCTGGTTTTTTACCAGAAGAAAGGAAATGGCTTGATCGGTATTTAGCTGAAGGATTTATCGATACATTCCGATCCTTGCATCCAAACAAGATTCAGTATTCTTGGTGGAGTCATTTTGCACGCGCAAGAGAGCGAAATATAGGATGGAGAATTGATTATCATTTTGCTTCTTTAGCATTACAGAAAAAGCTAAAAAAAGCTGAAATTCATGATTTGGTTCAGGGCTCAGATCACTGCCCTGTTATGCTGGAGATATAATCTAAGGAGCTTGGTTGAACTGGCTGCGAAATAATTCTTGGGTATATATTGTAGGAATGATTGTCATTTTTTGTATCGGTTTTTACTGCGGAAAACTGGATCAAATTTCCATACACCGTGCTATGACAGAACAAAGCAATCAATGGGAAGAATCAGAAGTTCACATTGTGCAACGATTTTATATCACCGGAGAAGTACAAAACCCAGGCTTATTTGAATTTCAAGAGGAGATTTGTTTGATGGACGCTATTGAAATGGCCGGGGGTATAACAGATCAAGCTGATCTGCAAGCTATTAATCCTGCGCGAAGCGTTCGCAATGGTGAAAAAATCCAGATTCCTTCTTGTCTACAAGATCCTGCAAATATATCCTCGCATCACACAGAAACAAAAGATCAACCCTCTTCGAGTTCAAAAAAGATAAATATTAATACCGCCACGAAAGAAGAATTGATGGCATTACCCAATATTGGAGATTCTAGGGCCCAAGACATCCTTGATTATAGAGAAACAGTGGGTTTTTTTGTATGTATCGAAGAAATCATGGAAGTACCAGGAATAGGACCCAAAACATTTGCTGCTTTTCAGGATTTGATTTGTATTGATGGATCCGGATAAACGGTTACTTCCTCTTTTATTTCTTAGTTTTCTTGTTGGAGTTACTTTTGCGCTGTATCCTTATGTATCCTGGATTATAGGGGTATCGACAATAGCGGTTACAGGATTTCTCTTGTATCGTTATTCTCTTCGATCAAAAAAGCTGGGAAAAAGCCAAATCATTACGATTGTACTGTTATTTATTCTATTTTCGTATGGTTTTATTGCACTAAAAAAACCCTATAGAAATTCTCTTCAGATCAACGCAGGAAAAGAAATTGTAGTGAAGGGAACCATCGTTGAACATCCTATTCACTACTCCAATCAATCTCGTTTCTTTGTAAAAATGAAAGATACGCGAATCCTAATAAAACTATATTCTCCTTCAGAAAAAACAGTCGATGCATTATATTTGGGTTCAAGTATTCATTGCAAAGCCATCGTAGAAGATCTTCAAAAATATGTAAAACCAACGGAAACAATTGATCTGTATAGGAAGAGAAACAACCTTGCATGCATGGTAAAACTTGAACCTGAAGATATTATAGCGATACAACCCCCAAAGAGCTTATTTTTGCAATGGATGCACAGAATAAGGGAAAAAGCTTTCACAAATTTGCAAATTGCAACCAGAGAGAATGAAACATTACTTCAATTACTCGGCGCGATTGTGTTAAATCACAAATCGAATATTCCACGAGAATCCTATGCAGAAATTGGACTATCACATCTTTTGTCTATTTCTGGGCTTCATTTTTCACTACTTTCCCTTCTATTTCTTCTCTGTTTGTGCTGGTTACCAATAAAGTCTTATGCGAGGATCGTTTTTTTACAGCTTTTTATGTTTTTTTATCTGTTTTTGATAGGATTTCCTATTCCTGCAGTGCGAGCATATGCGATGGTGACAATTTTTTCTTTATCTTTTATTGTACGAAGGCAATCAGATCCCTTTCATACACTTCTACTAGCCGGTTTTGTTATTCTACTTTTCTCACCATATCAAGTCCTTCAAGTGTCTTTTTGGTTTAGTTTTTCCTGCACTGCCGCTTTGTGTATTCCCGGTTCATGGATACAAAAAAGTGGGATGTTGTATCTTGTTTCTTCCTTGATGTCATACATTTCTTTTCACATGATTTCGTTTGTGAGTGTACTTAGCAACGCAGTGTTTGGTTTGTTTTTAGCTCCTTTTTTTCTTTGGGGAGTGATGAGTATTGTTATTCCAGGCATATCAAGTGTTGTTCTATACCCTGCGATGAAACTACTATTTGACGGACTTCAATTTATTGGGAAGACTTTCCATGCTATTCCTGGATCCTATCGCTATATTTCTTCGGATATGCAGACTATTATTCTATGTCTTTTGGTCGGAGCATTTTTGCTAGCGATTTGTGCGTATTATGACCAATACCGATCTTTTTGGAAAAAAATGATTGCTTCTGTTTTGTTTTTATCACTAGTGCTATTGTTTCTTCCATTACCAAGTTCAACAGCAAGAATTACATTTTTCCAGGTTGGAGAAGGGGACTCAATTCTGCTAGAGTTTGATCAGAATATTATTCTGATTGATGCAGGTGAAAAAGCTTCTGATTCCGGGTATTTTCCAGTAAAAAATGTTGTTATTCCTTATTTAAAGAAACGAGGAATCAATCATATCCATACCATTCTTCTGTCTCATTATCATTCCGATCATTACGGAGGCATTCCTTGGATTTTAGAGCATGTTCCTGATGTTGATATGGTACTGATTCCTGCATCGAAGAGTGCTGATCAGAAAGAATTTGTAAAATATATGCAGAAAAATGCACCTTTTTTCCCCTATACCAAAGGTGTTCAAACGGATCAGATGCGACAGTTTTCTACGATATCTTCTTTGCGCATTATTCCATTGTATCAGTATGTATCGTTATCTGGAGATGAAAACGAAAACAATCAATCCATCATTGTCATCTTTACCTATGGGGAAAGGCGTTTTTTGTTTACCGGAGATATTGAATCAGAGGCAGAAAAGGTTGCGATACAGATACTTGGGGATGACTTGCAAGCAGATGTTTTGAAAGTTCCTCATCATGGAAGCAATACTTCTTCTACCGAGGATTTCCTAAAGTGGGTACAACCCACTTTGTCAATTATTTCCTGTGGGGAGTACTCTCGATTTCGTCATCCCTCCCAAGAGGTTATTCAGAGATTGCAAAATGTAAAAAGTCGAGTTTTAACAACACACAAAGAAGGAACGATTGTAGTAGAAACGGACGGCATTCGAATATGGGAAGTGGAAGATTGAGAAGGGTTAGCGAATGGATTGGGTTTCAGAGCAAGTACATTGCGAAGTTCTGAAAAGGGTATCTCGATACTTTGAATTCCATCCCCATAACTTGCCACCTGATATGGATCGAAAGTAATTAATAATCCCTCAGGGATAATACAAATGTTTTGATAATTTTCCATAACAGGATCTGTACCCTGTTGTACCCACAATGGATCTAAGTAAATATTATTTTCTTCAAGTATCTTGGGAAGTTTTTTCTGGACGATTTTTGATAACGTAATTAGATAATTGGATTGAGTGAGGAATAAATCTTGAATACTCATTTGAGTTTTTTTCTCAAGATCAATTGTGAGACTTTTTGAGTATTGATTTGGATGAGCACCCCCCAAATCAATACTGAAAAACATCCGAATGCTAGCATGTTCCTTGCTTAGATACAACGTTTCAAATTCTATCCATAGCATTGGATTGTAAAGAAATTCATCTTGTTGAAGGTTTTCATCCATACTTTTTTCCCATTTCGTTTTTTCTTGGTGAATGAAATTATCTACGATATCATTGATAAGTTGATCTGGTTCGCCAGTGTGTTTATGTAAAAAGTATGGTATGGAGCCTTGTACTTTGTATCGATTCTGCATGAAGTTCTCATTCACTTCTTTTCCTCCAATAGAATAGCCTGGCGGCATAGAGTCTTCTGGTATGGTGCAATTGGAAGAGGAACAGCTATGAATTGTCATAGAACAAAGAAAAATCGTTACAATTTGAAGGCAAATAAATGTATTTACACGTTGTCTTTTCATCAAAAAATTACCTTTACCTTTACTGAATGTATAAGAAATTGTACCAAAAAAGGAATATAACCGAATTGACATGAGAAATTGATTGCGTATGATAAGGGTCATACGTCTTTATGTACAGGAGGCTTTTTATGAGTAAAGAAAAATCATTGATAGAAGAAAAAAAAGAACAGCTTTTCTTCCAGAAGAAAAATGTTTGGAATACATCCAACGATTCTTCCATACAATCGTTTGCAATGGAATACAAAGAAGTTTTAGATGTAGGAAAAACGGAACGGATGTTTGTACACAAAATGAAAGATATTCTTCTTTCAAATGGATTTGAAGAGTTAACTACTCAAATTCCTCAAAAAGAGAAGAAATACTTCCGAGTGGTGAATGAAAAAGGAATCTTTGCTTATGTTCCTGGAAAACAATCCATTTCACAAGGAGTAAACTTTATTGCAACACATATTGATTCTCCTAGACTTGATGTGAAGCCAAATCCTTTGTTTGAAGATTCGGGAATTGCTTTTCTAGATACTCATTACTATGGGGGAATAAAAACGTATCAATGGATGAATATTGCCTTAGCGCTCCATGGTGTAATAACCAAAACCAACGGTGAAGTGGTTGATATTCATGTTGGGGAAAAAGAAGGAGATCCAATCTTCATGATATCAGACCTTCTCCCTCACTTGTCCAAGAATTACAAAACAAAACCTGTCGGGGAAGTATTTAACAATGAAAATCTTGATGTTATTGTTGGTAGCGTACCTTATCAATTCAATGCCGATGAAAAAGACGCGATTAAACTATTTGTACTAGATTTTTTACATGAAGCCTACGGGATTACAGAACAAGATTTTTTTAGTGCCGAATTGGAATTTGTCCCTGCCTGTAATGCTAGAGATGTTGGGTTTGATAGGGGTTTAATGGCCGGTTACGGACACGATGATCGATGTTGCTCTTATCCTGCTATAAAGGCATTAATGGACACAAAAACACCCGAGAAAACCGCTGTTGCTCTTCTTTTTGACAAGGAAGAAATTGGTTCTGTTGGAACTACCGGTGCCATGACACATTTAATGGAAGTTTTTATGGAAGACATCATGAAACAAGAAGATCGTCCGGTTTCTTTGCACAAAGTTTTGTCTCTTTCTTCTTGCCTTTCGGGTGACGTGGGAGCAGGATTGGATCCTCATTATAAAGAAGCATTTGAAGCAAAAAATGCAGCTGAACTTCATAAAGGCGTTATTCTTACAAAATATACCGGTTCTGGTGGAAAGGGTGGAGCAAACGATGCTCATTCTGAATTCTTAGGTAAAGTACGATCGGTTTTTGAAAAACATGAAGTTACTTACCAAGTTGCCGAATTAGGAAAAGTAGATGTTGGTGGTGGCGGAACCGTAGCGGGTTACTTCGGCAATCGAGGCATCCAAACTGTAGATGTTGGTATTCCCGTTTTGTCCATGCATTCTCCTCAAGAAATGATCGCTAAAGATGATTTATATGAGCTATACCGAGCCTACAAGGGTTTTTTTGAAGAGAACAAATAAGATTATTTAATAGCAGATGAATGAAAAAAGTCTCCAGTTTATTGCGCTGGAGACTTTTTGTTTACTGATAATCATCCGTTTAGACTATTAAAAAACGTTTTTAAGCGTAGAAATAACAGAGAGAATAAAACACTATTGATACCAGAATGAACAATATTGAAAGGAATGATGGCGGGAAGCAATAATTTTTTTACTGCTTCAACGGGGGCATTTAAGTATATTGGTGTAATTAAAAGATTTGCAGGAATCATTATGCCTGCTCGTGCAAGTGTTCCAACAAGCAATCCCATCCACAAACTTCCTTTTACTTTTCTCCTCGCAATCAAAGAAAAAACAACAATAAAAGTACTCGACGCAATGAAATGCATCAACATACCCCAAAGTCCATTGCCATCTGGTCGAAACAGAATGAATAAAATAGCCTTTATGGCAGAACCTAGAATGCCAAACCAGGGACCAAAAAAATATCCAATAAAGAGAAGGGGTAAATCTCCTGGAGAATAAAGTAGAAAGGGAGCATTAGGTAAGATGGGAAAAGCAATTAGCAGTTCAAAAACAACTGCTAAAGCTATTAGTACGCCGACAACACTAAAGAATTGAACAGATTTTTTCATACAT
>CAZOYI010000138.1:0-3962 GCA_964583965.1 uncultured Caldisericota bacterium | reverse complement strand
TTCCAGCATCATAAACCTCCTGTAACAAACGATTAACAGCTTCATGTCTATACCGGAAGTGACTGATTTTCTGTGTGGAGTACGTAATGGAATTAACGTTATCGTTATCTTCTTCGATCATTTTCTGGTGTTTTTCCTTCACCATATCTTTGTTGGCAAGAAGCACATCAAATTGCTTTTGTGAAACCTTTGCCATGGCTACGGTCCACACTTCAAACAAAGAAGAATTCTTTTTCACACAGCCACTTGCAGTGCTTGTTTTTTTCTCAAAAGCATCGGAACCAAAAAGATCATAGCAACGTTCAATGGCGCATTGAAAAATCGAACTGTAGTTTTCCATCTCAGGGTTTGATAGCCTCTCGAGACGCATATTCATTTCGTCTAAAAAACGAGTGATATTTTTTTTAAAGCCAGCAAAGTCCATGGTATAAAATGCAAAAAAACGAAGAATCAGTTCCTTGTCTTTCATTCGTTTTGACTGGTCCCCAATCGTGGCGATCAGATATTCGCACGAAGAAAGCGTATTCAAATAATCTCGCACAAGAGGATCCGTCATCGCATTACGAATCTCTTGATCATTCAAAAGAAGTCCTCCTGTGTTAATGCGACGAAATAAAGAAAACTTGACTTCTTTTGGGGTGCCCGGTTGGATAAGAAACAATGTAACAATGCATTCATCAATCCGACGCTGATATTTCCTGGACAAGTCCGAATAATCTTTGTGAGATAGCTCTTGTAAATATTCCAATCCACTCAATGTAAGATTTTGATCAATAACAAATCTTTGAATAGAAGACAATCGTTGCAATCCATCTACCACCAACCACTGATCGTCATTGGATGCATCGAAATAAAAGGCTGGAAGAGGAAATCGTATCAGGATGGATTCAATCAAGCGAGACATCTTTTTTGTGTCCCACAAATCTGCATGCCTTTGAAACTCAGTATTCATATCAATCTCATTGTTCCGCAATCGATCGATGATATTTCGCAAGGTATCGTTTCTAGTGTCAATTTTTATTTCAGTTGGATTGAGGGGTTCTTGCATTTCAAGCTCTTCAGAATGATCTTCAATCTCTAGTTCCATCTCTATATTATCATCAGTCTGTGCGCGATCTTCTTGCAAAATTACCAAACGTGTCTCCTATAAATCTGAGTTCATCAGAAATTGTACAAGTATATCATGGATCGTCAATGAAATTGAAAATTTCATAATCCTCTCTTCTCTTAATTGCACGCAGAATGGTAAATCGTCAGGAGGGGAGGTATTTTCTTGAGCTGCAAAAGAATCATCTGCAGCAGCTTCCTGAGAACTTTCTTGCAACGCATCAATAGGATCCTTCATCGCACTATTTTCTACAACCTCAGTACATCCATGAAAAACCAAAACACAGCACAACAGGATACCCAAAAATACCCTATTCTTCCACACTACATGCATTATATCGCTCCTTAGATGTACAATCATACATTTCTATAGAATGTATCTGAGAACGCACGTCCTCAAAATATTCCTAAGGTGTAAGCAATGCTAGTTCCAGCATTATATCCACACCCTAATTTGCCATCGGTGGACTGCATTTTCAAACTGTGACAATTTGTCACGGTTTCATTCCCTTCTTCATGAAGCCTTTGTTTCAATTTGCGCCAATAAGCATTTGAGTTCACACTTCCGGTTAACACAGCAACCACAACTATCTTTCTCATACATCCATCTCCTTAACCAAACTCAAATCCTCACTCAAATATTACCACATCCAGAAGTAATTTCTACATCCACAATAAATTTCACATCCTACCACATCTAAAATAAACATCCTCCACCAGTATATCCACCATTTATTCACACTCCCACCTTACAAACGTATTGGTGTCAATTTTAGTGTAATAAAAAAGGCTCATGCTTATTATTTTTTAGCCTGTTTTTCGATTGGAAAAAACAGAAAGCTTAAAACAAAAGCTAGTGAAATTGTTTGTAGAGGATCTTCGGGGTAAAAATCCTTCATAAGGTAACTATGTCTTTCAGACATTAAAATAGTCGAAAAAGAACAAGAAAACATTGCTGCGT
This sequence comes from uncultured Caldisericota bacterium, assembly GCA_964583965.1. Taxonomy (GTDB): domain Bacteria; phylum Caldisericota; class Caldisericia; order UBA6126; family UBA6126; genus JAGLCW01. The sequence continues at coordinate 1,894 of CAZOYI010000138.1, read as the reverse complement.
CAAAATCCTTCATAAGGTAACTATGTCTTTCAGACTTTTATGGCGAATACTGTATTTCAATTTCTTTTGTCTCCGGATACCAATTCACGGTAGAGCCAAATCCTTCTGCAATAAATCGTATGGGTACTACAGTTCGATTCGCTGGTCTGACTATGAAAGGAGCTACTTCCATTTCATAGCGTGTGGTTTCTGGATACGTTGAATTGGGAGCATACCGTTCGATAATAGCAATTTTCTGTAAGGTATGCATTTGGATATTAATTCTGGATCCATCGGATTTGGTTAAAGCAATCAATATCTGACCTTCTCCTGAATTATTACTATCCTCTGTCCATTGAAGCTTTGCACCAAAACTTTCTGCAATGAATCGTAAAGGCACCATTGTTCTGCCATCCTGTGTGAAGGGGGGAAGATCTAATGTCACAAAATCAAATTTTCCATTTCGGGTAATGGCAGCTATATTAGAACCAAGAGTTAGCCTAATAACTACAGACTGATTAGAAGGAGCGGGTGGTGGTTGCGTAGTCTTTTTCTTGAGTTCTGCGTAAACACTAATATCCTTCCCAGCCGTAATGGTAAAAGATTTGCTTTCTTCTTCGTATCCAGTTAAGGAAAAAGTGGCCGTGTAGGAGCCGGGAGAAAAAGTCAGCGTTAGAGGTGTGATGCCACGATTCGTCCCACTGATACTGATAGATGCGCCAGATGGTGTGGAAGAAAAAGATACAGTACCAGTTTGAGATGGAGGAGGAGGGGGATTTGGATCTGGGTTTGAATCAAAACTGAATTTGGTAATGAAAGCATCATATTTCCCCTTGCTTTTTATTTGATAAGCACCAGAAGTGGTTGGAAAATCAGTGCTAGTAGTGTGTCCATAGATATAGACATTACCAGCTGAGTCCAATCCGATACCACGGGAATCATCTTCCCCAGTACCTCCAAGGAGAGAGGAGTAGAGTAAAGTACTGCAAGTAGTATCAAATTTTGTTATAAATGCATCAGCCATTTTGTACCTTGTCTGAAAAGCTCCAGGTGTGGTGGGAAAAGGACCATCAGAGTAACCAGTAATAAACACATTGCCTGTATTGTCCATAGCAATACCAGCAGCTTTTTGTCCAGAATAATCCCCCAAGTAGGTGGAGAAGATAAGATCGGTACCAGAAGCATTTAACTTCGTTACAAAAACTTCGTTCCCACCAATAAGATGATCTTGATAAACACCCAGAGTAGTGGGAAAGTCAGTGCTATCAGTAGTTCCAGTGATACAAGCATTATCTAAAACATCTAAAGAAATATAAATATGTGATTCCCATGTACCCCCTTCTCCGATGAAAGTAGAGTAAATTAAAGAAGTACCTGTGGTGTTAAGTTTCGTAACATAAACATCACTAATACCCTCTTGAAATGTGGTCTGAAAGGCACCCGAGGTAGTGGGAAAATCTTTGCTCCATGTCCAACCCGTAACATAAGCATTTCCCTTATCGTCAACAGCAATACCAGTAACATCATCTCTTGTTGTGCCTCCAAGATAAGTAGAGTATAGAATAGCGGTTCCCGTATCATTCAATTTTGTAACAAAACCATCCTCCAGATCTTTACATTCTGTTTGATAAGCACCTAGGGTGGTTGGAAACGGATAGTCGCCTAGTATAAGACTAATTGAGTTGGTTTGTCCACAAATGTAGACATTACCAGCAGAATCTAAAACAATGCTGGAAGATTTTTCATTTCCAGAACCACCAAGGTAAGTGGAATAGATGAGAGAGGAACCTGTGGAGTTGAGTTTCGTTACAAAAACATCCCAATTGCCCTTGTTTGTTGTCTGATTTGTTCCTGGAGTGGTTGGAAAGTCAATGCTATCTGTGGAACCACAGAAATAAACATTACCTATTGAGTC
>CAZOYI010000137.1:0-4551 GCA_964583965.1 uncultured Caldisericota bacterium | reverse complement strand
TTTGGTGGGTAGTTTTTGTTTATGGTTTTCCACCCTTCAACCCACCTAATATATACATCATGAAACATTCTACACCAAAAAATACCAGTCAATCCATGCTGCAAGTGTTTCATTCTATGCAAAAGGGTCAAACACTACTGGAATATGCTTTTATTTTTGTTATCATTGTTCTGGTTCTTATTGCCGTATTTCCAACTCTCCACCAGCCCATAAAAGATGTGTTTCAAAAATATGAAAACACAATCGAGTCTTCGTCGCAAAATTGGTCTTCAAGTGGAGTTGTTTTTCAAGAAGATTTTTCGTCAATGGATCAATGGAACACAACCAAAGGTAGTTTTTCTATCGATGAAACCGGTCGATTACACAATGCAAAAGCCGGTGAAAACAGGACATTTATCGATTATGAAGGTGAAAATTATACAGTTGATATCAATGTTGCACATTTAACAGAGGGCCAGGGTTATGGTGTATGGTTTCGAAGCACAGATGTCGATTCTTCTCAAGGTGTAAATGGCTATACGTTTCAGTATGATCCAGGATATGGCAATGGTGCATTCCTTTTTCGCAAATGGGTCAATGGGCACGAACAAGGTCCCTTTGGACGAGTCGATGTGGACGAATATCCTTGGTATGATGCCCATGACGTATCTTTGCAAGTGCAAGGAAATACTTTTACTGCCTTTATCAATGGTGAACCTGTGATAAGTGCTCAAGATGATACTTATACCAGTGGTACCGTAGGATTACGCACCTGGGGTAGTTCCCAAGCCTACTTCGATGACATCTCGATCGAAGAATTACACAATCCATAAGTTTCATATTGCCATGGTATCCAGTTTCACACGACCCAGTTATGTTATCGATACAGTATCGTTTTGACAAAGGACGAAAGGATGAAGATTTGATGAAAAAAATACAAGGTGCAGTGCTGATGTTCTGTTTTTTATCCTTTTCTATACTCACGCAAAGTTGTGCTTTGCCAGGGATAATGCAAAATTCTTCCAAATTTGAAAATTTATCGATTGATCGACATTATGAAGAATGAATCCATCAACTAAAATGGGTAGATCCAGGGATAAATCTAAGAGAAGTTCGAATGAATTGGAAATTATCAATTAAGGATTATCTATGGGGATACAACTGGCACTGTAATGACAACAATTTTTGGATCTTAGATCCCCAAGGAAATCTGTTCCATATTCATGTTAAAACAGGAAACATACTTTTTCACTATACATCACCATCTTGGAAAAATATCCTCACCCAAGACAATGACAAATTATTTATGCTTGAAGAACAAAACGACGGTTCATATCAAATTCAGACCTATCAATTCAAAAATAAAAGAATCTTATGGACTAAATCCCTGGAAAGTCAGAAAAAACCTATCCTAGATTCTCACATCGTAGACGGTATCATGTACATAGCGAATTCCAATAATGTTATTTTTGCAATTCGAATTCAAGATGGTACAGAAATATGGCGCTTTCATGCCCAAGGAGAATTACGAAGCGATCTATTTTTGACTGGTAATATGATATTCTTCACATGCAAGGATAGTTCTTGTTATGCAATTGATCGATTCAATGGTGAGATTTTATGGGACCGTCAGGATCTTTATATTCCAATCACTCCCTCTCCAAGTAAAATACAGTTGGCAGTTTCCACAGATGAGATCATTGGATACTTTGGCAACAACTATGAACCATTTCGTGCAGTAAATAGAGACACTGGTAAAATTTTGTGGGAATATCCCTATTCTTCAGCAGATGTCTTTCCCTATATTGTTCCTCCTTTAAAAAAAGATGATCAATCTTCCAGTACTTTAGACAAAGCGGACTGGATAATCAGTAGTTTTGGAAAACCCTTTATTGCTAAAAATACCCTTGTTCTTCCATTTTATGCAAATTTTCAAAACAATATTCATGTGATACACCCACAATCCAAAGAATTGCTTTGGAAATCTGAAAAAGTTTCATTTTGCTATCGTACCCTTGATGACAATATTGTGATTGGAAGATATGATTATGAAAAGAAATCTGATACTTTCGTTATTGAGAAATTTGAACCTGAAACAGGTGAATTGATCTGGTCTTATACAGCTTTGGATGATGCTACAAATAATGAAAACTTTGAATATAGCGAGTCAATGATCATAGAGAAGTACCTTTTACTAACAGACAAAACCAGAAATATTGTATTGTTGAATTTGCAACAGGGAAAAGTTGTCTGGGGTTATTCCTCCCCTATTTATAAAGGATTTAAAAACGTATCTGTCTGTAACAATTTGTTCTTTGTTGAACAACCCGAAACAAATTCAATCTACTGTTTCAGCACTAATAAATAAACCTTCCATACTTCTTGTCACTTCATTTATATTTTTTAACTTTATTTTCTTGACAATTTCAAATCATTGTTCTACAGTTTTTCACAAGAAGTAAAACTCATAATCATTAAAAGAGCCCTATGTTTTTGTTGTTTTTCATTTGTTCTAATGAACTTGTACTAGGTTCTAAAAGGAGACCTGTATGAGGGTTCGTGACTAGTGTTTAGCGGAGTTGTTATTGTGGACACTTCTACCGATGTAATAACGTTAGTGTACTATTAACAAAATGTATGAAACTCTTAAAGGAGCTTAAAGGATGTACGCTTTTAGAAATTTGAGTTTACACAAAAACTTGGGTATGCTATCTAATGTGTCCAACTATTTGTCCGCACCCCTTATGAAACCTATATTCAAACGACTTATTACCCTGTGTGTCGTATGCTGCTTGTTATTTGTCTTTTCCTTGTCATTGGCAGAAGCAGATGAAAACCTACACTCTACTATTATTGGCTATGGTCCAATCGCTGAAGATTTGGTTCTACCCAGCAGTACACTTGTTCACCAAAACAAGCTTTATGTTCTTGACCAGTCTAGTATTACCGTTTTTGATCTTTCATCTAAGGATGTTGTGTTTAAAAAATTGTTAGACAACCAGAATATTCTTTCGGATTTTGAATCCCCCAAAAACCTCCTTTCTGTCCTTATGCAGGGACTTACTGTTGCTATAGTAAATCCTTTAGAAATAGGTCCTAACCAATTGAATTACACTCAGCGAAAATACTACGTGCAACCCACCCTGTGTTTGGATTCCAATAATACTCTGTATGTGACTGCTCAAGATGGAATTCATGTGCTAGATATAAATACACTTTCCCAAACAAAGATACTCCCATATCCAGAAACATTATTAGAGAAACCAAAAGAGAAATATCAAAATATCATTACTGTCAAGTTATACCAAGATCAGCTCTTATTGCTTAAAACAATTATCCACTATGGGACTCCAAAAGGAATCTCTCTGCTTCGTTTAGGTTTGGATGGTAGTTTGCTTGAAGAAGTTGATTTCAAATTACATGAAAATCACGGTTCTTACATAAGCAATCCTGACTTTATTTATATTGAGGAATTCCAACTGTACGGAATCATTCATAAAGATCTTCATTCTGAAGAGGAGTATCAGTTTCAATCTATTCTGTTTTTTACTGCTCAAGGCGATCAAGTTAATATCACTTCAAATAGAAATTTAACAATCGATGCTTCCCGTATTGCCTATTATCAAGACACCAATCAAATCATTTTAGCTGGATATGATACTGGAAGTGATTCGTTAATTGGGAATCAAATGGGGCAATTTGCTCTTTTCTATTTGCATCTGGAAAAAGACAAAGAAAATGAATACATCATATTTGTCGATTCAGTCTACCAAAAAGAAGAATTTGGTCTTGATTGCATAGATGTTGAATGTTGTAAAGATTCAATCATACTCATTTCAAGTGGACAATTCGAAGAAAACCTGAATTGCAGAATATACCGCCTACAAAATGAAAGTATAACACAGTATGGTACGCTACCTATCAGAGAAGGTCAAATAAACGCATCTATGTCCTTTTGCGTAAATGATGAAGATACTCTGTTTGTACACAGCAATAGTCAAGGCTATGTAAATATCTTCAAGAATAGTGGTGTGGAATCTCAAAAAATGGAATTAGATTTAAATTTTGTTGGCCATTATATTCCTGATATTATGTCTTGCACGCCTTATCTTGGAGATATGATCTGTAATGATCAAAAAATGGTTTTTACTTGTATACGACCCAATACAATTACTACTTATGATTCCCAAGAAGAAAGCTGGTATTTAGCATTTATGGGGCATATCGTATATCACTATGTTTGGTTGGATATGCAATTCTATCAAGACGAATTGTATGTTTTGGATACTATTCAAGCCACTTATGCCCCTACTCTTTACCAGCCATACAATACAAAAGAAGTAACATTTGTAAAAGGATTCGAAAAAGCCAACGAAGACAACTTCGAAGAACCTCCTATCTTTATCGGATTTACAATGATCGACATTCCTTACCAAAACAAACAATATCTCCAATACCAGTTTCTCGATTGTGTACATCAATCCATCTGGATTTATGATCATCGGAAAAAACTGCAAGAGATTGTGCAACTTCCCCAAAATGAAAACAGTTTTTACTCATCCTTTGATTTGT
>CAZOYI010000136.1:0-7750 GCA_964583965.1 uncultured Caldisericota bacterium | reverse complement strand
AAACAGTAACACCTCATATCAAAAACCCTCTTCTTTCTTTCGTGGAAAGAAGAGGGTTTTTTTAATTGTTATGTAGCCACCTAAACAGCAATAATGATGAATCATTGGTCGGGAACACCCAGGATACAAACTGAATGTTTTCTTCTGACAACAAGAATAGATCTTCCCAGGCAATAGATTCTTTATTTTGTAGGGGAAGAAGTATGTCTTGTGTTTGAAGGGAGATAGGGTCTCCATACGAATCGACAAAGTCGACTTGGCCATATGCATAGTTTAAAGAAGGGTCTGATGAAACAGAATGAAGAACAGGGATTTCAACTTCCGTATGCAGCAGCGAAGTGAAAAGAAGAATATCCTCTGATTCCCATAGAGCATTTCCTATTGATAATGAGATTAGAATGGGCTGGTTTTCGTTGCTTTCTTGTTTTGCATAATAACATACATTAAAGAGTGTTCCATGTTCATAAGCGGAAAGAGAAAACTTTGATTCCTCCGACAAATGGTGAAAACCTTCTAGTTCTGACGAAACAATGCGCATATCTTTGTCATCAATACTTGCAACTTCTTTTGATATACTGAAAAGCTTGACTTGATAAGACTTCGAGTCTTGGTCTTCTTCCGAAAATTCATCTTCTAGGGTTTCAACAAAAAATGCACTATAACTCCCCGTCAGACAAGATAAGGTATAGGGAGAATGATGTTGTTCAAAAATGGGTACAAACTCGCTGACATAAGTAGCAGGTTTCTCAACAGTATAATCCACAAGGGGTGCATATCGTTGCCATTCACCATTATCCGCATACTTCATAAAACCATTCATCGTAGCGCTTTGGACATATACAACTGGACATTTCTGTTCCATTCCTACATACCAGACTTCACTTTCTTCCTGTGGTTCTGGTAAGGATAATTCTTCTTTTTCTCCGCGCATGTTCAATCGGTAGAAACGTGGAAAGGTATCATCAATGCTATACTTTTCAGCTAAGAAAAAAGTATCGTCTTTCCAAAAATCCCATTGTATTGTATTAGTCTGTTGCCGAAACGAGATCCTCTCTCTGGATTCAAGGGAATAAAAAACAAGGGAGGGTGGATTTTGCGTTCGATAAAAGAATATTGTACCGTCTTCATTCATGAGGGGTTGCATCCCTCGTCCAATTTCATAGATGCGTTCTGATGAATCCAAAGACCATGTAAAGAATAAGTAGTGATCAGAGGCTTCTTCTTCAATCGATTGCCCCAGAATCACAGAATTGGAGTCTTGGCTGAAGTAGCAGAGATCCATCATCCTATTTTCATCAAGGACAACTATTTTCGTTGTAGAAGAAGTAATGTTAACAAAGAACAAAACGGGTTTTTCGGTGTCAATTGTTTGCATACAGAAAATAGAATCTGTTGGATCTATATTGAGAAGCTTACAATTCTCCTTTGTGTTTTCCCATATAAGGCCAACTTCGCCCGTATCAAGTTGATATTTCCACACACCAGACCACGATGAACCTTCATCCTGATCCCATATGCTAAAATACATCGCATCCTGACGGAAAATAGGTTTTGTAACAGCAGCATTTTTAGTAGGCAACGATTGCAGCGCGAGAGTTTCATGAAGAAGCGCATCTCGAAGACAAAGCTGGTTATTTTCAATCGATATATAAGGCACGTTAAAACTTTGATTCTCAGCAATTTGGTTGATTAGGAAAGGTTCGTTGGAAACACTTGTGCAACTAACCATACAAAAAAATACCATCACTACAAAAAGGCATACAATGCTCTTAAGATTCGCAATCTCTTTCCAAGTTTTTTCATTGTGCAAACCAAGACGATTCTTCATTTCTACTCCAATCATTTGTCCAAAAAAATCCTTTTCACTACATCTTCAACAATACATAGATTATACAACTAGATTCATGATTATTGAATAGAAAGAAAAAATAATCAACAAATCATTTTGTCCCATCGGATTGTCTGAATTTAACTATCATTGCTGCAAACGAAGCAATTTTAGTCACGAATTGAAAAAACCATTGTTATACGCTCCTTGTTGAAATTTCTAGCAAAATTAGAATAGTGGAAATCTCAAAAAAGTCAAATTTCCGAAAATACTATAGCGAAGGGGATACCCTTTGATATCGAGCACGAATAGATATGTTTTCATCAGACGATTCAGTAGCATACACTGCCTTGAATATCTCTTCTACGTAGTGAAGGTCAAACAAAATTCTTCCATTTTGAATGCAATTTTGTACCGCATGGTAAGGAGTACTCTCTTTTGAACTACGATTTTGAATAACAAGGTTGGGCAGTTCAGTACCTTTTCGATTGGGCCAAAAAGAAGCAAAATGGTTGAAATATTCGATGGTTGCAACTTCATTTTTAGCATCCCATCGCACAGTTGCACCAAACGCATCGCCTAAAAAACGCATAGGAACGAGATACACGCCGTTTTCAAAAACGGGAAAACAGTCCATTTCTATTTGTATAGGTTCTATTGCATTGGATGGATGTACAAAAGCAAAAGGATATCCAAGCTCTAAGGTGACATCAACAAGAATCAGTTCTTCAGGAATTGACGAAACCTTCAACACAAATCCATCTTGCAAACCTTGAAAAGCACATTGGTGTCCAGGTGTGGGATTTCCAATTGGAAATTCTTTTTCAGGTGTAGATTCAGTATTGCCAGCTAAAAAGATATTACCATCTGCATCTTGCGCAATACAATAGCTCCATTCTGGTCCAGTTCCACCAATATAGGTGCTGTATAAAACTTCATTCCCATCCGAAGTAAGTTCCATGAGAAACACATCAAAATGACCCTTTTCTTCTGTATCATTTCCCGGAATAATATAATTACCAATTTGCCGGATGGGAAATCCATGTTCAAAGGTTGAATTGGTCCATCCTGTGATCAAGGCAGTTCCGCTTTTGGTGATGCAAATATCAGTAACAACGTCCGTGAAATACTGTCCACCAATGTAAGTGCTGTATGTTATGTCGGTACCAGTAGGAGTAAGTTTGATGACAAATCCATCGTTGTCACCATCCATTTGTTTGTCAAACCCATTGTGTTTGGTATCAATTGGAAAGCCATTTTCAGAAGAAGAACAAGTTTTCCCAACAATATATGCACATCCCACATCATCAACTGCAATCGAGTAGATCTCTTCTTCTTGCAAGCCTCCAATATACGTGTTATACAATATCTTGTTTTGTGGTATAGAAAGACATAGAGCAAATCCATCGCTTCCTTTTTCATATTTCTTTTTAAAACCAGGTAGGGTTCCGTTGTCTTGTATAGGAGTTTGTAGAAAACCATCATCATACGAAGAACGAGTGCAACCTGTTACATAAACTTTCCCGTCATCTCCCGAAGCAACTGCGTTAACAACCTCATCTTTGGCACCACCAAGGTACGTTGCATAGAGAATCTCCGATCCATCAGCGGAAAACTGCATTAAAAACCCATCACGTTCACCATGAAAAACAGTGCTATAACCAGGAATACTATCACCAACGGGAAAACCATCTTCTTTGGAGGATTCTGTCCATCCAGCAACAATAACCCTTTGAGATTCATCGATATCCATGGCAAACACAACATCTCGATAATATCCGCCAATATAGGTTGAATACAATATCTCTTTTCCATCAGCAGAAACTTTCATAAGAAAAGAATCCAAAAAGTGGTTGTGGGTTGTGTCAAATCCTGGTATAGAGCCTCCAATGGGAAAACCTTCAGTTTCACTGGACTGCGTCCAACCGGCAATAAATGCCTCATTCTTATCATTCACTTCAACACAAAAACCAACTTCGTTGGATGTTCCTCCAATATAGCTTGCGTAAAGAATCTGCTCTCCATTGGCAGATATTTTGATCACAAACGCATCGGTGTCACCATCCAGGGTTTGGTCAAAACCAGGTACCTGAAAATCTGTGTGCAAAGCAGCAATGAAATCCGATCGAGTCCATCCAGTAATATATGCACAACCTTCCAGATCCACACAAATATCTTGTATGCACTCTGCATCGTCTCCTCCAATATAAGTATTATAAAGAAGGAAAGGATCGGATTGAGAATACACGCCTTGCAAGGGCATTTGTGCAACACCCCCAAAAAACCAAGGAGAAACACCAACACACAGAACAAACACCATAACTTTAGCTGTGAATTTTATCATAGTTGTATTATACGTGTCCAAAAAACCGAATCAATCATTGCCAATCCATAAAAAATACTCACATAATACTGTGCAATCGTTGACTAAAAGCAACTTAATGGTTCAACATCGGGTTGTTTTTATGTGGGGTTTTTATCTTCTAAAACTAACTTGCATCATACCGGTATCTTCAGAAACAGAAACGGTCAGCATTGCATCTTTTGTTTCGTTATGTGCAGTTACGATCCATCCATCACCAACTTGAGACCTTGAAAGTATACTCCACCCATTTACTCCATCGAGTTTGTTCGTCATATCTTCCATATCAGTAGGTTTTGGATTTTTAAATGCAAGTGTGTAGTTTGTATATCCCTCCGCTTCAGACTCAATAACAGTTTCCAATTCTCCTTTTAACATAGGGAAAAAGGAAGGAATATCCGTAGGTAATTTTGCACTTGCTCCGGTATCTATCTTGGTTTTGACACCATCATCATCTTCTCCTTCGATAGAAACATCAATAGCATCCTCTTTTTTTAGATCTGTTTCTTCATCGATTCGAGATGGTTCTTCGATTGTATCCTGTTTTGCAGGATCAACTGGTGTAGGGCTTGAAAATAAAGAACACCCTGTCATTGTCGTAGATAGAATAAATAGAAAGGTTAAAAATATTGCTACAATTTTCATAATACCCTCCGCATGTTCGCACATAGTTTGATAATTGTAGAGTACAATTATTCTTCAAATAATGCAAGGGTTTTAAAAAAAACTGAATTTTTCATCATGATGGTTAAAAGCAAGTTTGCTACCAATGCTATAAAGGATACTCCATTGAAGTATACACCAGATACAGCAAGTCAGGTTCATAATTTACCCATGGAATAACTGGCAGTTTCTTTAAGTCATCAACGTGTGCAGGCTGTGGTAAAACAAAAGCAAGACAGTCCAATACACCAGGCTGCTTGTTTGCATACAGAAGCCAATCATAAATGGATGCAGGAGTTGGATCCAAAGCAACATTGTACCAACCATGATGATTGTCATAAAAACCAGGGCAACCATTCACCTTTGCAAATGTGGCTGTTTTTTGCAGAGCTTGAAACAGTGCAAGGTTCATTCCCTGAACAACAAAATTTTGGGCGAGTAGTCCTTGACTGGATGATAAATAGGGTTGTTGCATGAACTCTTCAAAAGATGGCTGCCAACTTTCTACGTTCAATACTTTATCGTGGTTGTATTCTTGCTGTAATTCAAAGATTATAAATCGCTTCATGATTGTGAAACCTATTGAAGTCGATATATGCAAACTTGCTTCGTTTGTGACATGGGTACAATTTACAATTTGTGTAATCATTCCCTTTTTTCGATCTTCAATCGCTTTCTTAAAAAGCTCTTTACTAATCTGCCAGCTTAAATGCTGCCCTCTGAAGCTTTCATGAACACGAAGCCCTTCTAAGATGCCTGAACCATCTTCCAAATAAGAATACTTCCCTGTAGCAATCACTTGATGAGTTGAAAGGTCTTCAATGCACAAAAAAAGTCCAGGAGAATCTACCCATTGGTGAAAAACCTCAGGCAGATAATCATTCCCTTCCCAAATCGATTTAGAAAGCTCACAAATTGACTCATAATCATCATGACGCAAAGGTCGTATCACCCTATTTTCAATATCCATTTCTTCAGCTCTTGAGTACATACATACTCCTCCTGCCATTATGGTTTTGTAACTATTATTTTTCTGATATAAGTATTATATATAGATAAGGGTTTTCTTAGACATACAATTTAGCTAGATCGAAAAGTGACAAGATGCTTTAGGACAAACCAATAAGGAGGTTTTATGTGTAATTGTAAACGAAAATCAGTGACACTGGTGTTAGTTGTTGTACTGACCATGGTTGGCTTGTATGCTCAATCGCCAAAAGCTAAAGCTTTGAAAGAGTACGCAGTAGGCGTATCTCCTTCTACCGCAGGACAAGTAGCAGAATACAAATTTCACGTAGAACTAGAAAAGAAAATTGGTGTTCATGAAAGATTTCATCTGTATTTTCCAAAGGGTACTAGCTTCATTCCACCACTACCAACGGAGAAAAGTGAACTAAAAAGGCGACTTACAACCATCATAGAGGCAGTTCATTTCAGTGTACCGAATAGTTACTGTCCATCTTGTTCTGGACTTCCCATGATTGTTCCTCAAGATGATGGCTCCATCCTCATTATTATTGGGACACCAACTTCTTTTGATCCAGCAGATGAAAAATGTCAGAATTTTACAATTACCATTACCAAAGAAGCTGGTATTGCAAATCCTTCAATACCAGGTTTTTATCAATATGGTATTCGCAACAGTCAGGAATCAGAGTATGTTAATAGTAAAATTGTGGAAATATATTCGGATAATCAGAATAATTCCTTTTGCTGGCTATCAAATCCAATTGTATCGGAATATACATCTCTATCACTAAAGATTCCTTTATACATTCCAACATTCGAATCTTTTGAACTGACACTACATCCAAAGAAACAATTGTATATGGGTCCATTTTTGACATCAAGCGAACCAGACCTTGATTTGTTGAAGCGTACCATTCTCTTTCAGAATAAGCCACTGGATTTTTATGAAGATGCTTTTCATATCCAATTCATCAATAGCACGATCATGTTTCAATACACACCTAAGCAATCACAATCCTTCACTGAAGGTTTGAATTTTCTGTTACCCGATACGTTACTGCTAGAGCCCGTGCAAGAGGGAGCATTTCAATTGACTGGGAGTGTAAACGTTTTCTTCGATAATCAATCAGATGTACTTACAGAAGAACTTTCCCTCCAATTTAATGAGATGTATATTTTTATTGATTGACTACAGAAGTATTACTTCCAACCAGCATTTTGGAATATTCCTTTAAATATTTATCTTTCTGGTTAAAATGGATTGGGGGTCACTACAATGAAACACATTACATTTTCAGATTTTATACAAAAGAATTATGAGATCAAAGAGTGGAAGCACTCTATTGCAATACTGAAACATGATTTTCCAAAAGAGTGGAGTGATTTAATTGGCATATTAAATAGTTTTCGTCTGAAAAAATCGTGGATTTTAGCTAAAGGTGGTCGCAAATCAGAAATATCCAATTTTATAGACACCCACTTCTATCAAAAAGGTTGGTTAGAAAAAGGTTTTCAAACACAGATAACGGTTAATTTGCTATGAAAAGAAAACTATATATTGATGAATAACTCATTGCAAGAAACCTATCTTAGTTTACAGACACAATTTCAAGGAACAAAATTTTCTACAATTTTGGCAGATCCGCCCTGGCAATTCCAGAATCGTACCGGAAAAATGGCACCTGAACATAAACGTTTAAATCGTTATCCAACCATGCAATTAAAAGACATATGCAATCTACCGGTTCAAAGTATTACACGCGAAACTGCTCATTTATACTTGTGGATTCCTAATGCTTTATTATACGAGGGAATGAAAGTTTTGGAATCATGGGGTTTTCAATACAAAACTAATATTATTTGGTATAAAATTCGTAAGGATGGTGGCCCGGACAGAAGAGGAGTTGGTTTCTATTTTCGAAATGTCA
>CAZOYI010000135.1:0-8843 GCA_964583965.1 uncultured Caldisericota bacterium | reverse complement strand
TGGGTACCTGGTACACCCTTTCCCAGTATGGTGTTTTACCATTTATTTAGAGTATACATACTGAGATGGTTATTTCGGACCAATTTGACCGAAATAGTTACTGAGACTCTAGAATTCTCCTACTACAAATTTTGTTATTTGCCAATGATTTTGGGGAGCTGCGAAATGGCATACAGAGGAATGTTGATGAGCCAACCTTCATCCCGATAACTAGACAGTGAAGTTCTAAGGGCTTTTTTACAGGAATACTTCTGTACGTAACTTTTCAAACTTTTCGACTGAAGATTTTCATTGGCTTTGACTTCCAAAGGAAGTATGTGACGATTCCATTGGAAAACAAAGTCTACCTCTGCCATCGCGTTTTTGGCTGCCCAATAATATGAATGAAGGCCTTGTATGGCCTGTAGTTCTTGCAGGACAAATTGTTCTGTTAGTGCCCCTTTGAATTCTGTAAAGAATTGATCTTCTTCCAAGAGAACTCTGGGGTCCAATTGACTCATAGCCCCCAATAACCCTGTGTCCACAAAGTAAATTTTAAAGGCTGAAAAATCTTGATAGGCTGACAATGGATTTCCAGGTTTTTCGATGCGGTTTACTCTCTTAATGAGACTTGCATCTTGTAACCACATCAGTGCAAGTTCGTATTCACGAGCTCGAGCTCCTTGCCGTATCAATCCGTATACGAATTTGCGATTTTCCCTAGCGAGTTGTTTGGGTATAGATCGCCATAAAAGTCGTAGTCTTGGAACTATATCTGCCGGTGCATGTTTTGAAAAATCCTGTTCATAGGCTTCCAAGATGCTATTTTGTACCAGACGGACTTCATTTAGATCTACATTTTTTGCATACCGATCAACAACCTCAGGCATACCACCTACATACATGTACTCTTTCAAAAGTTGTATCAATGATTCTTTAAACGATTTTATCATGGAAAAATCTTGAGTTTCTAAAAGTTGTGCAAACTGTTCTTTCTTCACAGCACGTAAAAATTCTAAAAATGTTAAAGGAGGGAGATCCATAAAGTCTACTTTACCTACTGGAAACGAAGTGCCAGGATGTAGCGTAATGCCCAGCAATGAACCAGCACACAGAATATCATATTGGGGAGCATTTTCGTTAAAATATTTGAGAGATGTGAGTGCACGGGGAACTTCCTGGACTTCATCAAAAATAAGAAGTGTATTGTCTGCGCGAATAGTTTGCCCCGTTTCGATTTGCAGCCCCTTGATTAGGTGGTTGGTGTCAAGACTTCCACTGAACAAATCACTCATACGGGAATTGTTGTCAAAATTGATATATGCACAATGTTGGTAGTACTTTTGACCAAACTCTTTCATCAACCAAGTTTTGCCTACTTGCCTTGCTCCATGGATAATCAAAGGTTTTTTGTATGCACTGCGTTTCCATGTTATCAGTTGATTGATTGCTTCTCGAAACATTGCAAACTCCTATTATGTCAATCTTTGTGAAGACATCATGTGTGTAAGTATACCGAAAAGAACACAAAAGTCAAAGGACTTTATGCTGTATTATGCCAAAAACACAAAGGACTTTTTGGTTTTTGCTCTATTCCAATCTAGAATCTTTCCATTTATCTGAGAGTGCATGGTATAATAGATTTTCAAGAAATGACTGAGAAATGAAGATAGTTGTTCTTTGTGAAAACTACAATGAAATGGACGTTATCTGTTATACTTGCATAGAACATAATTATTTGTACAATATTTAAGATAAGGTTTGTAATATTCTAATCGTTATGAGTACAAGCTTAAACTATTTACTGTAACAAATGGAGGTTGCATATCACAGAAGAAAAACCAATTTTTGTTATTCAAAAGCATGATGCTAGCAATGTCCACTATGATTTTCGATTGGAAGTGGATGGAGTGTTAAAGTCATGGGCAATACCCAAAGGCCCCTCAACAGATCCGAATATAAAGAGGTTGGCTATCCCAACAGAAGACCATTCCATTGATTACGCAACATTTGAGGGAGTCATCCCGGAAGGTCAGTATGGTGCTGGAACAGTTATTGTTTGGGATACTGGAACCTATGCGAATACATCCAAAAAGGATGATCAAACCCTGTCTACGAAAGAGGCTATTAAAAAAGGTCATATCACTGTTCAACTACATGGAAAAAAGCTTCAAGGTGAATATGCCATCATACGAACTCGAAGCAGCAATAACGATCGTTGGCTATTCATGAAAATGAAAGATGATCAAGCGGATGCCAGAAGGAATCCTGTAAATACTGAACCAAAGTCCGTTATCAGTGGGAAAACTATAAACGATGTCAAAAAAGAAAACCAAAATGATTGATATACAGAGCATTGTATCCCAACAATATAGAGATAAGCTTCATATAAAGGAACAGCCAAATTGGATAAATCCCATGCTTGCAACGCTTACTCACAAAGAATTCTCTGATGAAAACTGGATATACTCCCCACCGCAATGAAGATGGCGTGACGTATGGTAAGAAAGCTTGCAAATGAAGATTCATGATCAAAACATCGAGTTATCAAACACCCATAAAATACTGTTTCGTAAAAACAATATTTCAAAGGGAGATGTGATACAGTACTATAGAAAAATCTCCGCAATCATGATCCCTCACATGAAAGATCGACCCCTAACCCTTCATCGATTTCCCAATGGTATTGATGAAAAGGGTTTTTATCAACAAGAGATTCCCGAATTCTTTCCTAATTGGATTGAGAAAGCCTCTGTTACAAAAAAAGAAGGAGGCAAGATTGACCATGTTGTTTGCAACGACCCTGCAACGTTGATATATATAGCGAACCAGGCATGCATTACTCCTCATATATGGTTGAGTCGAACCCGTGAAATCCAGAAACCGGATAAAATGATTTTTGATTTGGATCCGTCGACAAAGGATTATTCTTTAGTTGTGAAGGCAGCAAAAGAACTGAAAAAACTCTTATTGGATCTACATCTCACTCCGTTTTTAATGAATACTGGCTCACGAGGTTTGCATGTAGTTGTACCCATCATTGCTGACATGAATTTTGATGAGGTGAGATGTTTGGCGAAAAAAATTGCACAGGAAGTAGCCAAAAAGAACTCTGATAGTTTCACCATACAACACAGAAAAGACAAACGAGGAAGCAGAGTTTTTATAGATTATCTACGAAATGCCTACGGACAAACCTCGGTAGCTCCTTATAGCATTCGAAGCATACAGGGAGCTCCTGTGGCAACCCCTTTGGAATGGAGTGAGATTTCATCTATAAAGTTTAATCCTCAAAAGTATCATATTAGAAATGTATTCAGGAGACTTGGACAAAAAGGGGATCCGTGGATAAACATGTACACCCAAGCTGCTTCTTTACAACAGTGTACGTATAATTAAATATTGTTTATTACTATGTAATTAGAAGAAAGTACTGTATATTTTTTAGTAACTGTTTTGTTTGATTTTTTCACAAAAATCTTGAAGGAGAGCGAAACGATGAAAGAAAAAAAATGCCCCGTTACAGGTCATACCAAGAAATCTCTATCTGGTGGTGGCACTACCAACAAGGATTGGTGGCCTCATCAGCTGAATCTCAAAATGCTTCATCAGAATTCAAACTTAAGTAGCCCAATGAGTGACAATTTTCAGTATTCCCAAGCCTTTCAAAAGCTGGATTATGCGGCCATTAAAAAAGATCTGATTGCTTTGATGACGGATTCAAAAGAGTGGTGGCCAGCCGATTATGGTCATTACGGCCCTCTTTTTATACGTATGGCATGGCACAGCGCTGGAACCTACCGTATGGGAGATGGGCGCGGTGGTGCAAGCGATGGAACGCAACGTTTTGCCCCTCTCAACAGTTGGCCAGACAATGTCAACCTTGATAAAGCAAGGCGTTTGCTTTGGCCAATAAAAAAGAAATACGGCAAGCATATATCCTGGGCGGATCTTATGATTCTTGCTGGCAACTGTGCCCTGGAATCCATGGGTCTGCAAACCTTTGGTTTTGCTGGTGGAAGAGAGGACGTGTGGGAACCACAGGAAGATGTGTATTGGGGATCAGAATCTGAATGGCTTGAAGACAAACGGTATAGTGGCAAGCGAGACTTGGAAAATCCTCTTGCTGCTGTGCAAATGGGACTTATTTATGTGAATCCTGAAGGACCCAATGGAAACCCAGATCCTGTAGCATCTGGACACGACGTTCGTGAAACATTCGCGCGTATGGCAATGAACGATGAAGAAACAGTTGCGCTGGTTGCTGGAGGACATACGTTTGGAAAATGCCATGGTGCCGCTCCTGCAACGCATGTGGGTCCAGAACCAGAAGCAGCTGGCATTGAAGAGCAAGGCCTTGGTTGGAAGAGTACCTACAAAAGTGGCAAAGGCCCCGATACTATTAGCAGTGGTATTGAGGGGGCCTGGAAGCCCAACCCAATACGATGGGATATGGGGTATCTGAAAGTTCTTTTTAAGTACGACTGGGAGTTAACCAAGAGTCCCGCTGGTGCTCATCAGTGGCTTGCCAAGGATGTAGAACCCGAAGATATGATTGTGGATGCTTTTGACCCCTCAAAAGAGCATCGTCCGATGATGACTACCGCTGACCTTTCTTTGCGATATGATCCTATCTATGAACCCATTGCTCGTGATTTTTTGGAAAACCCTGCAAAATTTAAAGATGCATTTGCTCGTGCATGGTTTAAGCTTACGCATCGCGATATGGGTCCACGTTCTCGCTATCTTGGCCCAGAAGTCCCAGAAGAAGACCTGATTTGGCAAGATCCAATACCGAAAGCTGATTACATTATCATCAAGAAAGAAGATATAGCTGAACTTAAAACCAGTATTTTAGCATCAGGTTTGTCTATTTCCCAGCTTGTATCCACTGCTTGGGCCTCTGCATCCACCTTTCGAGGATCGGACAAGCGAGGCGGAGCCAACGGCAGTCGCATACGTCTTTCTCCTCAGAAAGACTGGGACGTGAACCAGCCCCAGCAACTGCAAAAGGTGCTACAGGTGTATGAAACGATCCAATTGGAATTCAACAAAGCGCAGCACGAGAACAAAAAAGTGTCTCTTGCAGATCTGATCATCCTTGGTGGATGTGCTGGAATTGAACAAGCCGCCAAAAATGCTGGTCATGAAATCACAGTTCCTTTTGAACCAGGACGAACAGATGCTACGCAAGATCAAACCGATGTAGATGCCTTTTCTGTTCTAGAGCCAAAAGCGGATGGTTTCCGAAATTACCAAAAAGCGACTGTTTCTGTATCGGCTGAAGAGTTACTATTAGATCGAGCTCAATTGTTGACAGTGACTGCCCCTGAAATGACTGTGTTGTTGGGTGGTATGAGGGTTCTGGATGTCAATTTCGGGCATACTCAACATGGTGTGTTTACCAAGCGTACAGAAGCTTTAACGACCGATTTTTTTGTACACCTTCTAGACCTTAATACATTGTGGAAACCAATTTCTGACGATGGAAACTTGTTTGAAGGTCTTGATCGTGAAACCAAAGAACGCAAATGGACCGCTACAAGAGTAGATCTACTATTCGGTTCCAACTCCCAGCTTCGCGCTATTGCAGAGGTGTATGCATGTGACGATGCAACAGAAAAATTCTTACAAGACTTTATAGCTGCATGGAATAAGGTGATGAATGCAGATCGGTTCGATCTTCTATGA
The DNA here is from genome assembly GCA_964583965.1 of uncultured Caldisericota bacterium. Lineage (GTDB taxonomy): Bacteria > Caldisericota > Caldisericia > UBA6126 > UBA6126 > JAGLCW01. Next base: position 3,173 of record CAZOYI010000135.1, on the reverse strand, counting down.
AACTAGACGATATTCAAATTATGCCTCTACGAGACCAGCAGAAGATTCGAAATGAGTGGCAAGAGAACCGATTAAAGAACCTGCTACCTGCGCTTATGGAAGAGCATGGGTTTGACATGTGGATTGTTGCTTGCGAAGAAGATAACCAAGATCCTGTATTGGCTACACTACTACCCCAAGGTCTTTCTGCTGATGAAAACGTAGTGATGCCTCCCGTGGGGAATCAAATCCTTCTTGTCTTTTATCGATCTCCACGGGGGGAAATGGAACGACTGCTGATCGGGGCTCTGAAGCTTCGCGATTGGTATGAAAATGTGTGGGATGAAAGTAAAGAAACCCAGTGGGGATGTCTGTTTCGAATTGTAAAAGAGCGACAACCTTCTCGCATTGGAATCAATTATTCTGAAACGTTTGCTCATGCAGATGGTATATCCTTTACACAGCATAAGAAGCTAATTACCTTGCTTGAACCCTTTGCTAATCAGATAGAAAGTGCAGAAAAGCTAGTTGTTTGTTGGTTAGAAACACGTTTGTCCCAGGAGCTTGATATTTATCCTCGCATTGCTGAAATGGGCCATGCCATCATTGCGAAGGCTTTTTCTAATGAAGTGATTGTTCCAGGCACTACTACCACAGAAGATGTAGGCTGGTGGATGCGGCAGTGCATTCGTGATATGGGATTGACTTCCTGGTTTAAACCCATGGTTGGAGTGAATCGCAAGGGACAAGAGCATATGGATTTTAGAAGTGTTATTCAGCGAGGTGACTTGCTTTTTTGTGATGTGGGACTGAATTACATGGGGCTTCTAACTGATACGCAGCGCCAAGCTTATGTGCTCCAAGAAGGCGAGAAGACCGTACCGCAAGGAGTAAGAAATGCGATGAAAACTTGCAATCGACTTCAAGACATCTTCTTTCAAGAATGTACCGTAGGCAAGTCTGGTAATGAGATACTATCGTCTATTCACGAAAAAGCCAAAAAGCATCGTATTGATCCACTGCTAAGTGCTCACCCCATTGGTGTGTTTGGTCATGGACCAGGAGCTCCTATTGGGGTTTGGAATCAGCAAAATGGTGTCCCCGGAAGGGGAGATTACTTGATTCGGGATCATACCTGTTATGCGATGGAATTGTGCGTGAATGTCCCTATTCTTGAGTGGGACGGGCAATGCATTGCGTTCAACTTGGAACAAACTGTAGCTATGCAAAACAAACGATTGTACTGCTTAGACGAGCGCCAAACTACATTCTATACCATTTCGTGAAGCTCTAGAAGCTGCACCTTATACTCGAAACAGTAGAAAAAACAATACAGTTTTGAGTATAGTCGAAAACTTCTTTCACGAAAATCCCTGAAATGCCTACAACTTTTTACTGAAATGGTTGTTTTTCTCCAGGAAGCAGAAAAAGTCATGCAGAATAATGTAAAATAAATGAAAAAGTGCTATGAAAAACATACGACTATAGTACAATATTACACAGTAATTTCCACGACATGATAAGGAATGTATACAATGCAACGAAAAATACGGTTATTTTTACATCAATGGAAAACAAATCGATATAGAAAACCTCTCATACTGCAGGGTGCTAGACAAGTTGGGAAAACGTATTCGATTTTGGAGTTTGGAAGAGAGGAGTACGAAAACGTTGCCTACTTCAATTTTGAAACTAATCCAGCAATTGGAGAAACCTTTTCTGAGAGTATTGAACCGTCTTACTTGATGCCATTGCTTTCACGGGTGTGTAAACAAACGATTGTGAAAGAAAAAACATTGATTGTATTCGACGAAATACAGCTTTGTGAGAGAGCTTTAACTGCTTTGAAATATTTTCAAGAACAAGCGAATGAATACCATATTGTTGCTTGTGGAAGTTTACTGGGGGTAGCTGTAAACAGAAAGCAGTATTCATTTCCTGTTGGAAAAGTGGATATGAAAACAATGTACTCATTGAATATGGAAGAGTTTTTAGTGGCTCTTGGAGAAGAGGAGTTGGTTCATACAATACGACAATGTTTCTCTGTTGACCAGCCTATGCCAACAGTTCTTCACAAGCAGTTGCTTCAGTACTATCGGTTGTATCTATTGGTTGGAGGAATGCCCGAATGCGTGAAGCAATATATCGATACAAAGGACTTTATACTTATTCGTAATACTCAAGATATGATTCTACAAGGCTATTTGGATGATATGAGTAAATACAATGTGGAGAATGAGATTAAGAAAACTAGACAAACCTATAGTAGTGTTACGGTTCAACTTTCAAAAAAGAATACCCGATTTCAGTATAAATTGGTGAAAAAAGGGGGACGGGCTTCAGAATTCGAAAATGCTATTGAATGGCTTACTCTATCAGGGATCGTAACACAAATTTTTAAAGTGGAACAAGCTCGTTTGCCACTAGAGAACTATAAAGATATTGATGCTTTTAAAATTTACATCAGTGATGTGGGTCTTCTGTGTGCAAAGAAAGATATTGTACCAGAGAGTATTTTATATGAAACGAATGAACTGGATGATTTTAAAGGAGGAATGACAGAGAACTATGTTCTTTCGCAATTGAAAAGCAATGGCTACACTTGTTATTACTGGACCTCATGCAATCGAGCAGAGATCGATTTCGTTCTTCAAAAAGAAGGAAATGTGGTTCCTATCGAAGTAAAAAGTACTGACAATTCACAAGCGAAGAGTTTAAAGGTCTATATGAGTAGTTATGAACCGAAATATGCCATAAAATTGTCAACGAGGAATTTTGGCTTTGAAAACAATATCAAAACAATCCCTTTGTATGCTGCCTTTTGCATATAGAGAATATACATACCAATTAGAAAATAAAAATTGGAGGATTTTTTTCTATTTAACTTGACACCAAAACGTTACGTTTTATAATAAAGGTATTATTACTACAAAGAAGGGAGCTCACTATGAGAACATTTCGAATCAAAGAATTGTCGGATGCGTTACATGTGAGCCGGCGTACAATCCACTATTATCTTTCGCGGGGGCTTCTCCCGCCATCAGAGGGTGCAGGTCTTGGAACCACGTACTCAGATGAGCATTATTATCGCATCCTACTCATTAAAAAGTGGCAAAAAGCTTTTTTACCTTTAGAAGAAATTCGTAAGCGTTTACAGAAGCTCAATCTAGAGGAAGTAAAGGCTTGTCTGAAAG
>CAZOYI010000134.1:0-16223 GCA_964583965.1 uncultured Caldisericota bacterium | reverse complement strand
GTACTTCTGGATGAAACTGAAAACCATATCGATGTAAAGATGTACTCTCAAAAATGGCAGCCGGGGAATGGTCCGTATGAGCAATGACATGAAATCCGGGAGGTGGGTTTTCTACACCATCTTCGTGAGACATCCACACTGTAGATTCCTGAGTAACCCCGTGAACAAGGGGCGAAGAGGAATCAGATATATACAAAGAAGTTTTCCCATATTCTCTAGCTTGGTGACGTTTTACAATGGTTCCTCCATACTGTAAAGTCATGAGTTGGTGACCATAGCAGAACGCTAAAATGGGAATCTCCATTTTCCATATTTCTTCTTTTAGTCGTGGAGAATCGGGAGATAAGACCGAACAGGGACCTCCCGACAAAATTATTGCTTCGGCATCTTGCAAATCTTCTTGAGTTGCATAGTACGGATAAATTTTTGAATACACACCGAGTTCTCTTATTTTTCTTGCAATAAGCTGTGTAAATTGGGATCCAAAATCGATAATTGCAATCATAAAAAAACCTCTTCCTGTTTTTCTTCCAGTATAGCAAAAACAGGAAGAGGAGTACCTTATTTTTTCGGGCTAGGAGAAGTTTTTATTCTTCTTCTACTGGACTTGCAAAAATGTAGGTCGCTTGCACTTGTGCTGTGATGGATTGAGAACCAGGCATAAGCATGGATCCACTTTGCTCTGGTGCACCATCAAAAGTTCTTTTGGCTTGAGAAGCAGGTTCAGTGGACATTACATGTAATTCTTGCAATTCTACAATGCCCATCCCCTCAGGTTTTAAAGCAGTTTCAGCCTTTTCACGAGCATCAAAAGTAGCTTTTTCAATCGCTTGCTTCAACAGTGTAGATCGGTCTTGGATATCGAAATGAATACCATGTATCTGGTTCATTCCAGCACCCATTGCTGCATCAATGACTTTACCAATCATGGCAAAATCTTCTTTTACTTCAATGGTTAATTGATGTACAGTTTTATATCCAATGAGTTTTGGATCTTCTCCGGATCTGTACGAATAGACTGGACTAACATTGTATGAGGACGTTTTGATATCTTCTTTAGGAATACCAAGATCGAGCAATGCTTCAATGACGCGTTTTGAACACTCGTCATTTTTACTTTGCGATACAGCAGCTTCTTCTTCTTGAGTTACAATACTTCCATTCACTATCCCCATATCTGGTTCTGCCTCTATAACGCCTGTTCCAACAACGAATAGTTTTTTTGGATTTTCTGGGTTAGCAACCAATTGTTCAGCTTGAACACCATTTTTTACAATCACAAAAGATAACATAAGACTCACTACTACAGCAAAAACAATAAGAATTTTTGAATTTTTCATCGTTGCCTCCTTGGTTAGGGTTCTGAAAAAAATAGAACTTTTTTGAAAAAAAGTTCAAAGTTACTTCAATATTAGGTATACTGTTTTTTTACCTCCAGGAGGAATGTATGTATTGTGTAATTATAGGTTGCGGACTAGTTGGATCTAGGGTCGCTGCAATGCTAGCAAGAAATGGTAATAATGTTGCCGTCATTGACAAAAATGAAAAAGCCTTCGAATTATTACCCTCAGAATTTGATGGTATTACTGTTCCCGGTTATGGATTTGATGAATCTGTACTAAAACAAGCTGGAATTGAACAAGCTGATGTCGTTGCAACTCTCACTGAGAATGACAATGTAAACATTATGTCATCTGCAGTAGCAAAGACAATTTTCAAAGTCAAACGTGTGATCACAAGAGTTTATAACCCTAGTCGGGAAAAAACATTCCGGGCATTGGGGCTTGAAATTGTTTCTCCAACCATATTAAGCGCAGAACAAGTATATAGTCGATTTATTATGGGTGAAAACAGTGCCAATTTATATGTGAACCAGAGTTTTGAGATCATGGAACATATTTATGAACCCATTGGCGAAGAAGAAACGGTTGGTAACCTGGAAAAAAACAACGATTTACGAGTTATCGCTATTATCCGGAATCACCGGATCACTTTAGCAAAAGATTCATTCAAACTCACGAAGGGCGACCGAATTATCACCGCTATCAATATTCACAGTATTCATGAATCTGCCCAAGTGTTCGGCAAGAAGCAGGAGTAAGATTATGCATGTTATTATCGTTGGTGGTGGAAAAGTTGGCAATCACCTGTGTAGAGAGCTTCTTTCGTTGGGATACTCTGTTTCCATAATTGAAAAAGATGCAGAAAAATGCGAAAAAATAGCAACCAATATGAATGCTCTTGTTATACATGGCGATGGTACAGACCATTCTATTTTAGAGTCTGCCGGAACAGGACAGGCTGACTTTTTGGTAGCAGTCACGGGTCGGGATGAAGATAACTTCGTAGCCTGCCAATTGGCAAAAATAACCTTTAAAGTCCATATTACAATGGCTCGAATCAATGACCCTAGGAACGAATCCATATTTAAAAAACTCGGGATTGATTTCTCTTACACTACCACATTCATTGTCTCCAAAATGATTTTAGAAACCATCAAATGCCGGTATTGTGGATTCCCCTTTGTCATACCAGAGTTTTTAAGTGATAAAAGTAAGTTTGAGATCATCCGCTTAGTTTTGGGAGCAATTGCTCCATCTATTGGTAAAAGCTTTGCCCAACTTAATGTTCCTACTGGAACTTTAGCTATAGCCGTGTACCGGGACGATGCTATTCAGATACCCTATGGAGACATGGCGCTACAAGAAAATGATATTGTATACTTAATTACAGAACGGAAATATATTGATACGGTACAGAAAATTTTTATGGGGAGTGATGAAGACTCAGAGTAATTAACTCAGTCGAGGTAAATAGAATTTTATCCCAACTTTTTGATCTCGGTGCAAAAATTCGAATTGAGCACCAATTGAATCTAGCATTCGCCGGCAAACATTGTCTTTGCCAAACGTTTCAATCAATTCTTCTATCTGCAGGAATTGTTCTTGCGTTTCTAAGCTAAAATTTACGAGTAGTGCTGATTCGGTAGTTTGTATGGAAAAATCAACCATGGAGTTTGGTTTTAATAGATTAATAAACTCTGATACGATAGACTGGATGATATATAAAAAGTCTTCTCCTCTTCCTATGATAGATTGTTGCAGCTCATTGGTGTGAATACTCAGCTGCACATTTCTCTTTTTCGCTAAGAAAAGTATTCTTTCTTTCATGGAAGCCATTATTTTCGACACCGTTGCTATTTTTATTCCCTGAAACAACAACTTTTTTTCTTCATAAAAACTATTTTTTTCTTCTAGAAAAGTTTTAAAGTTTGTAATGCTCTTTTTTAGTACACTTGCTGCCTCTGTATGGCTCTCACGATCAACGATGGGATTGGATAATATAGATGCTGCACCTTCTATACTAGACAAGTATTGCCTTATCGATTGAGCAAAATCAAGCAAGACGTCAACTATATTTTTTTCCATGGTTCTTTGTTCAAATTTGGTTTTGTATTCATAGTTTGTACATGTTGATTGAAGCAGATCATTTTGCATTTGGAGAGCGTGCAATTGTTTCTTGAATTCCATTCTTTCCAATGCTTTTTCAATACAGTATTGTCGTTCAAAACCGCTTGCATTGAAGGAAAGCCATGCATCAATACGTTTTTCGTTAAGTAACCATTTTTGGTTAGGTTCACTCAACTCAAACACAACATACACAATAGAAATAGCTTCAAATAGTGGTGTTTTTTCAATTTTGTTCAAAAAATTATGACATTCTTTAGAGGTAAACTCATCGGATAAAAAAATGATGTTAGGTTGATCAGCAATTACGATATCTTCCCCCATTGAAAAATGGAGGGAGCCCGAAATTTGAAAATCTGGCAGGACAGAAAAAAAATCCTCTAACGATGTAAGTGTAATTTTAGTATTCGCAAATATATAGCCTTTTTTCATCCTTTTATTATACAAAAATCTGCTAAAAAAGGTAAAATGAAGAAAGGTGTAATATGATATGCAAAAAGCAAAATGGTTTCAACAAAAAGAAAATATTTGTATCTGTGAATGTTGTCCACATAGGTGCAACATTGTAGACCAAAAGACAGGGATATGCGGAACGTATATTCATTCCCATCATCAATTATGGAACCAGCGCTATTACAGGTTTTCTTCAATCTGCATTGACCCTATTGAAAAAAAACCTTTGTACCATTTTTTTCCTGGAGAGAGCATTCTTTCCTTGGGAGGATATGGTTGCAATTTATCTTGCTTTTATTGCCAAAATCATTCTATTTCCCAAAATACTTCCCTTGGAGAAACACTTTCACCGGAATCCATCATTGCAGAAGCTCTTAAGCACCAGTCCATTGGAATAGCTTTGACATACAATGAACCATGTACAAACATTGAAACCGCCCTTGATTTATTTTCCAAATGCCACAAAAAAAACCTTCAAACCGTTATGGTTACCAATGGATATGTGAATCCAGAACCTCTCATAGAACTTGTTCCACATGTAGATGCTGTAAATATAGACTTAAAATTTTCCAACAATGCGGACTATCGCAAATACACTGGAGGCACTATTGATCCGGTTATAGAAGCGATCAAGATATTCCACACTTATTGCCTCACTGAGATCACCTATTTGGTTATTCCAGGAATCAATGATTCTTTTTCCTCTATCGAGACAGTGTGCAAGATTGTCTCTTCCATTGATTCGTCCATTCCAATCCACTTTACTGCCTATTATCCACATTGGAAATCTACCATTCCCGCTACAACACCCGAAACAATACGGGATGTTTGTCATTTCGCATCACAGTTTTTAGCCTTTGTATACGGAGGAAATGTTCCGTATCAGTTTGCTCCTTCGCTACACAATACCTATTGTCCTCAATGTCATTCGATATGGATTGAACGAAACCAAAACCAGATTCGTATTCAGAACATACACAATCATCGTTGTGCTAATTGTGGCACTTCAATTGAGAATATTAAAGGAATAGAATCATGATAAAGCGACAGATTGTCCTTGTCTTGCTTTTCTTTTTTTTGTGGAGCTTGTTTCCAATTTTAGCACAGGAAAATATTCAGATTCTTGGAAAAGTATGGAGTCCGGGCTTTTTCGAAGTTGCTACTAGTATTGCTGGTAACGAAGAATACACTTATATTTGTGACACCAATAATGCACAAATTCAAGCATTTGATAAATCATTTCGACCCTTTTTTCATTTTGGGGGATACGGGGATAATGAGGGACAGTTTGTTTCCTTACAAGGTATTCAGGCTTCTGGCGAGTATTTGTTTGTATCCTCCATTCAAAACTACCAAGATAACATAGGAAAAATCCAGGTTTTTTCGCAAACCGGATTATATGAGTATACATTTGAATCTCCTACTATAAGGTCTGATTTTTTACGAACAAGCCCAGCAGTAAACAACAACATCTATGCCATTACCAAAACAACTCTTTGCGCTTATCACGAAAATGGGTCTTTGGTTTCAGAATATGACTCCATCGATAATCTTCCATTCTTAGATTTGAAAGATATTGATGTGTCCAACCAAAATATTCTTTTGGTTGACAGCCAAAGAAGAGGATTCATGGTTGTAAACCTAGATTTGACATCTGTTTCCATTTTTGGTGAAGAGTTAATCTCTATCCCGGTTGCTATTGAATCCTTCAATAATTCTATCTTTATCGCGGATGCAAAAGGAAATATCTTCGTTTTTTCTCCGAAAGGGAAGCATTTATCGACAATACCCTGCCAGGAAAATGTGTTGATTAATAGCATATACCACACACAACAGGATGTTCTGTATGCCACCACCACTCACCCTCACTCAATTTTAAAAATCCACACTTCCACTATGGAAGTTTCGGTGATAGAAATGAAATCTACAAGTCCCTTAGAGCTCCATTGGCCCTCTACAATATGCATCAACCAAAATGGACTACTCTATACCAACGATGACGTAACCAATAGCATTAAATGCATCCAAAGTAATAGCAATGAATTTGTATCCGAAGTAGGCTCACTTAAAGAAGGTTCTTTTGATAGTTATGTCAATCCTGAAGATCTATGTTCTGGTCGAAGTGAAGTTCTTTATGTCATTGACCAAAACCGTACGAACGATCTCTATGAGATATCCAATACTTCCACTACGCTTCTCTATAAAGGCGTTAGTAGCAGTTATTTCACACATCTAGCCTATCTTGATCCATACATTTATATTTTGGATCAATACAATCAATGTATTCATCAAATATCTCAAAGTGGCAAATTGGAGGAAACATTCTCTTTTCAAGAATCCATGCAAACTATTCTCTGCTTTTATTTATCGAGCAATAGCCTTTATGCCCTCAACAACAAAGGCATGGTTTATGTTCTTGAAATCCCTTCAGGAGAAACCAATCGTACCTTCCAATTAAAACCTTTTTCAACTTCTAGTGTAAAGATGTATTGTCTTCCCCTAGAAGACCGTTTTCTCGTTGTAAACCGCAATGACTGTTGCATTGATATATACAATAACCAAAATGGTGTTTTATTTTCAAAGTATGGTGGAATTGGTGGTCCCAATACGTTCATACAGGATAGCAACTCCCAAGTAAATTTATGGTATGAGTCTGGCTTTTTTCTGTTTCCCGAAAAAATCATAGTTCAAGATGATAGAATTTTCATTGCCGACTCTGGTAATCATAGAATTCAGAGCATCCCTCTGCAGCATTTTTTACAAACTGTGATTCAGCTTAAAATCAATACATATCAAGCGACCATTAATGGTGCTTCAACTAAATTGGATGCTGCTCCCTACATTTCCAAAGGAAGAACTATGGTGCCATTGCGATTCATTTCTGAAGCTTTTTATGCAGAAGTACAATGGAATTCAATCAAACAAGAGATTTCAATACAAGATCGTGATACAATGATTGTGTTAACCATTGGTTCTACAAACATGAAAGTTAATGGACAAGATGTACGTTTAGATGTCCCGCCCGAGATTAGAACAAGCAGAACATTTGTTCCAATACGAGCTATTTCAGAGGCTTTAAAGGCTGTTGTCGAATGGAACGCAGCTAACCAAACTGTTACGATAAGGAGGATGTAGATGTTCGATTGGGAAAAGAATCTTCGACAAATTACCGATCTATATGGTCTTAGCGGAGAAGAATCCCCCGTACTACAATGGATTCAGCAAAACATATCACCCTATGTCGATGAAACCTACATAAATGGCTTAGGTAGCTTTATCGCTTTAAAAAAAGGAAAAGGACTATCAAAAGCAAGACTCATGATTTCTGCTCATATGGATGAAATTGGTTTCGTCGTTGGTTCCATTTTAGAACGAGGCTTTATTCGCGTTGAACCAAGGGGTGGAGTAGATCCAAAAATTCTACAAGCACAAGAATGTTGGATACGAGATATACTTGGGGAAAAAATCCCATGCGTGTTTTCAACTGTTCCTCCTCATTTGATACAACCAGAAGAACGAACTAAAGTGCCCAGCTATGATACTCTGATTTTGGATACGGGCTTAGAAGAAAATGAGGTTCGCCAGAGAATTCGCATTGGATCAGGTATTGTTTTTAAATCTCCTTTGATTAAGCTACAATCGGAACATTTTGCTGGAAAAACATTGGACGACCGATCGTGTGTTGTTATTAGCATGGCGGTTGCAAACGAACTATCTTCAATGCTACATGATTGGGACATTTACTTCGTTTTTTCTTCTCAAGAAGAAGTTGGCACAAAAGGAGCTGGCACTTCTGCTTGGGATATTAATCCCAATGTCGCTATTGCGGTTGATGTTGGCTTTGGATCACAAAATGAATACGAAGGACTTCCATTGGGAAAAGGTCCCGGAATTGGCGTTGGTCCAAATTTTACACCTAAAATCGTAAATGATTTGTGCGATTGTGCACGCAATAAAAACATTCCTTTCACACTCGAACCCGCCGCAAGACCAGGAGGCACAGATGCTGGTTCCATACAAGTTGTTCGAGGTGGTATTCCTACAGCTCTTTTAAGTTTGCCCCTTCGGTATATGCACACCCCCATTGAAGTAGTAAATGTAAAAGATTGTAAATATATTGTTGATTTATTAACAGCGTATATCAAAACATTAAACAATGAATATTTGGAGGGACTACAATGGTCTTAAAAGAATTGTGCAATCTCCCAGGTATAAGTGGTCATGAAAATCACGTTCGAGAATTTATTCGAAATGAAATCGTTGATTTTGTGGATGAAATTCATGTAGATTGTTTGGGTAATCTGATGGTCAAAAAAAGAGGTCACAATTGTTCTAAACACATCATGTTCTTAGCCCATATGGATGAAGTTGGCTTCATGGTAGATAAAATCGAGTCCAGTGGCATCATAAAGTTTAGCCCTGTTGGCGGAATACTGCCTTCCATATTGCCTGCCACTTCGGTTACCATACACGGGAAAAAAACAATCGCTGGCGTTATGGGTATCATGCCTATCCACTTACAAAAGAATGCAGTCACAGAACCGGTTAAAATGGATGCCTTATACATTGATGTTGGAGCCTCGTCCGACAAAGAACTACAAGACCAAATTCAGGTTGGTGATCCTATTGTTTTCCGTACTTCTTTTGAAGACTATGGACATCTTTGGAAAGCAAAAGCTATTGATGATCGAGTTGGCTGTTCCATCATGATTGAGATGCTGAAACAAAATATCATTCCAGAATATGATACATGGTTTGTGTTTGCTACCCAGGAAGAAGTAGGACTACGAGGAAGTAAAACTGCTACTTATCAAATAAAACCAGATTTTAGTATTATATTAGAGGGAACTACTGCTTGCGATGTTCCTTTGGTTGAACGAAATCGATATACGACGCAGTTAGGCCTTGGGCCAGCAATCAGCATTGCTCATAATGGTTTTGTATTTTCAAAAAAAGTTCTTGGCTATTTAAAATCTGTTGCTGAAAACCATCAGATTCCGTACCAGATCAAAGAAAAGGTCGCAGGTGGCAATGATGCTACAAATGTTGCAACAGGAGAAAAAGGCTCTTATGTGGGCTCTCTCTCTGTTCCAGTGCGATATATACATTCTCCTGTTAGTCTTATGCACCCCGATGATTACCAAACAACCATGCAACTTGCCCTGGCATTGTACCAGGAAAATCAAACTTTTTTCAATTCATAGAGGAGGTTTACCATGAAAGATATTTTGAAACAATTCGTTGAGATTTCTGCACCCAGTGGAAGAGAAGAGCCAATACAAAAAGCCATCCGCGCATTCATTCAATCGTATGTTGATGATATTACTACAGATTCTTTGGGCAATCTGATTGCACATAAAAGAGGGAATGGGAAAAAGCTTCTTTTTGATGCACATATGGACGAAATCGGATTTCTCGCAACGTATGTTGATGATCATGGTTTTGTTCACATTGAGCCACTAGGAGGGCATAATCCAATAAATCTTCCTTTTCAAAGAATTGTATTTGAGTTCGGTACAAAAGGTACCATCGGATTTGAATCTGAAATTCTATCAAAAATGAGCTCAGATCGGAAGGATGTATCATTTGATACCCTGTACGTCGATATTGGAGCTCGAAGCAAAAATGAAGCTCTTTCGAAAATCCGAATTGGAGAAACTGCTACATATGATTCGCAGTTTGTAGATATGGGTAGCCGGTATATGTCCAAAGCGATGGATGATCGAATTGCTTGTGCCATTTTGGTAAAGCTGATTCAAACGATTCAATCTCATCACCACGATTTATACTTCGTTTTTGCATCGCAGGAAGAAGTGGGACTCGTTGGTAGCAAAGCTGCTTCATATGGAATTGAACCCGATTTTGGAATTGCACTTGATGTTACCGCAACGGGTTTTGAAGACACTCCCAAGGGTTTAAAGCGTCTTCCAATGAAATTAGGTGCTGGACCTGCCATAAAGATACAAGATCGAAGCATGATTGCAAATCATTCCCTAAATCAATGGATCCAAAATATTGCCGACCAAAACAGAATTCCCTATCAGTTTGAAATTCTTCCCTTTGGTGGAACCAATGGAGGAGTGATTCAAACAACTAAAACAGGTGTATACACTACCTGTATTTCCATCCCAACCCGATATTTACACTCACCTAGTGAAATCGTTGATGTCACTGATGTACAAAACACATACCAGCTTGTAAAATCTATTGCTGAAAAAGAAATCATTCTTTGAGTTTTAACTTCCCCTCTACTGCTAGAATTACACACTCAGTGCTTGTGTAGAGGGGGGATTGTTTCTACAATCATGATGCTCTGATGTCAAAAATACCTTTCTTTTTTAGAAAAATCGGTTATTTATTTCGATCTGCTACCGTTCATTTCTTTCGGGATGAGTGCATTATAAAAGCTGCTGGTCTTTCGTGGGCGCTTTTTCTAAATATCATTCCGATGGTCATTCTTATTCTATCGGTTGCCAGCCACCTTCTACCCACAGGAGAAAGTGCTGTTGAGTTCACAGAATTATTTTTTCGACTACTCGACCAGTTCACCCCTTCACAGGTGAATAACTTAAAGTCTATCATCAACACCGCGTTTCAAACTTCTTTATCTTCTTCCTTAACTGCATTCTTTTTTATGCTTTGGTCGCTGTTTATTTTTTATTCATGGATAAAAAGCACTTTTGATAGTATATGGAATCGAAAAAAAACAAAAACTTTCCAGTTGAGAAGCAAACTCCGAGGCATGGGCGTAATGATTTTAATGGTGATTTTTCTCATCTTTTCCCTGGTCATCTATAATGTTGTGTTATTTCTAATTCGTTTTGTTGACTCCGCTACTTCAATCACGTTTCCTCAAACAACCTCCACGATCCTGCTATATTTCCTCAATTTACTTATAGCAGGATTCACGTTCTTTTCGTTTTTTAAATGGATTCCAGAAAAGCCTGTACACTCGCGTGCTGCTTTCTTTGCTGCAATCGTTGCGTTGGTCATGGAAATAATTGCATTGTTTGGATTTCAGCTATACTTGCAATACTTTTCAACCAATAGTGTACTGTATGGTTCCATGTTTTCTATCATTGTTCTGCTTCTGTGGATGTATTATACGATGGTCACATTGCTCTTTGGTTGTGAATTTTGTAAAATTCTTCATCAATCTTTTGATTGGGGGTAAATATGTATACACCAATTCTTCGTATTGACATAGGAAAACTCAAACATAATTTGTCGATTATACTACGTCTATGCGAAAAACATCATGTTCAACTCACGCCCATAACCAAAGTTGTTATGGGAGATCCAGTGATTTGTAAAATGTATACAGAATACACAAAAAGCTTGGGTGATTCTCGTTTGAGAGACATTATTCGCATGAAAAAAAATGCAATAGAAGCAGAATTCATGTTGATTCGGACTCCATCTTTAAAGAATATCCCTCAAGTTGCTGAGATTTGTGATATCAGCCTAAACACAGAAATAAAAGTTCTGGAATCCATTCATCAATACTGTATTGAACATTCTCTTCGCCACAAGGTGATTCTGATGATTGAAATGGGTGATTTACGAGAAGGTATTTTACTAGAAGAGTTCCCGGATTTTTTAAAACAATGTCAGCATATGCATGGCTTAGATTTCATTGGCATTGGTTGCAATGCTACCTGTTTTGCAGGATTAATACCACTACCAGAGAATCTTTCAATCCTCGAAAAAGCATCCTCCATTTTTACTTCAGCAATGGGTTTTAAACCAAACATTGTATCCGGTGGGGGATCCAATGTTATTCCCTTATTAGAAAACAACACGCTCCCCCCCTATATCAACCATTTACGTGTTGGTGAATCGATCGTTATGGGCGTTAATGCTATCGACAAAAAACCTGTTCAGGGATGTTTTCAAGATTGCTTTACATTAACTGGTGAAATTATTGAATTGAAAACAAAACCATCGATCCCCGCACAACCTCTTACCAAAAACGCTTTCGGGGAAACACCTGTCTTTGAAGACAAAGGTCTTCGAAAAAGGGCAATTGTAGATATAGGTAGGTTAGATACAGATGTTTCGGAGATTGAGCCTCTTGATACGGGTGTTATCATTCTTGGTGCTTCTTCTGATCACCTTATATTAGATGTTGAAGAAGCAAACCCCTCTTTCAAAGTGGGGGATCATATTTCCTTTGGACTACACTATTCAGCACTTCTTTATGCCATGAGTTCTGAATATGTAAAGAAAAAATATACTTCTTAGATATCGATCAAATATCCAATGATAGAATGCAAAAATTCTTGTACTCTCTCCATCAAGGGGGTAAATGCTATCAGCATTCCTATTACTAATAGGGACAGGATCAACGCATACTCCACAAAAACCTGTCCAGATTCTTCATTTTGAAACCATTTCAGGATGTTTCCTTTTTCTAATTTCTTTTCTAAGCTTCGATTCTCTGGCAATTCAATAGTTGCAAAAGAAGGACACAAAAGGAATCGTCCAGGCTGTACGCCAGATTCTATACGCAGGATTTCTCCCGATTTTTTTACAAATATGATATCGATCGCAAATCGCATACCCACAGTATGGATGGAGGATGCGTGATAGAATATCATTGCCTCTTGAGGGTGTAGGTGGCGTTTCCCTAATAAACCTCTTGTTTTTTGGAAAATACTTGATGCAATCATTGCCTGGGTAGCTACTGTGGTGCCATTCATAGCAGCGATTGTCCAGGTAATTTTTTTCATGGCTCAACTTCTACTTTCAACGCATAATTGCGAACAATGATTTCAATAGGATCTAAAAAGGGGATCGACAGTCCTCTGTATTCTGCTTGAATAAAATACACTGTATAGACTAAATCGAAGGTTTGCTCCTCCCAAGACAATGTAAAACGATCAGGATCGCTTGTGTATATGGGGAAAAGAATATCATTTTCATAGTAGGACAAAAGATCATCGATTTCCTGTTGTGTTTGTGTTGGATTGCTGACCACTTCAGACAATGATAAAACACGTCCAATATTGGTTGTCATGTAGTGCAGGTTAGTACGGTAATAATATGCTGAAGACACAGATACAAAAGCAAGAATGAGAACCAAAACAACTGTAATCAGAAAAGCTGTTTCAATGATAGATTGACCTTTCTCACAATCTTGAAATAGATGGTTACTCATCCATTTCTTCCAATCGATACACATAAATAGCCCTTTCTGAGATTACATTGATCGCCTCTGATGACTCATTTACACTATCTGACAGAGTTAATGCAATTAAATAGGGTGGAATTAATCCTTCTTGCACTTGGATGGTTGCTTCTGCTTGTGTAGGCAAATTCTGCACAATCGTATAGGAGCGGTCTTGAAATTGGTTTAAAAGAGGTAAGGATTGAATCTCTTCTTCCACTGTAAGAGGAATGGTGCCATAAATTGATTGAATCCGAACAACACGATTGGTTTGATATGTTAAAATCATCGCGTCAATATAGCGAAAAAGAATAATGGTCGCAAAAAAAGTGACCAACATCACCACAGGAAACAGCAAAGCAAATTCAATTGCCGTTGTACCTTTTTCTTTAGAACACCATATGCGTTTCATAGGAATAGTGGGGTTTGTAAAACCTGCGTGATGTACAAAATGCGAAATCCGATCGCCAAAACGGTACCAATAGCAATAGAAACGCCATAGGGCATTGTTAACTTACCATAACCCTTCAGAGAAGCTATATTCCCTGATTTCACCATAACGAAAAGAAGGGGAAAAAACATTAAAATTGCTACGATGAGTCCCACGAAAGCAGTGAAAACAATAGCATTTGTAATCATCTGCCAACCAAGGAGGGCTCCTAGAGCGCCTATTAATTTGACATCGCCAGCTCCCATATTTTTACCCTTGCCAAAGATATAAAAAACAAAGAAAAAGGAGAATCCCAATAGAAATCCCCAAAGAGAATGAAGAAATCCCTCTAGAAAAGTGCCTCCATACAGCATGGTTAAAGTAGGTCCTGCGATAATGCCTATTGCGAAAGCAGGGTAAGTAACAATATTCAGTATTTTTCTAGATCGAATATCCGTAACAATTGAGATGCCACACACGATCAAGGCAATACAGTATAATAGAATTGAATGATAGGAACATTGGTACATCATTCGATAAGACTCCTTGTAATCTTTAGTTGTATTTTTGGGCTCTCGTTTCCATCTTTGTCTTGGGCAAAAACATAAAAATAATTTACACCTGGTTCAATCGCTATTTTTTCTTTCACGATTCCAGTATCGTCGATATGCATAGAAGTTTCAAGTATCCATTTTTGGTTTTTCCTCTTATACAGCTGAAGGATGGACTTTGGCGTAGCCGTCCCCGTTAATAAACCATATTGATCAACGGTAGTATCATTGGAAAAAGACACATTTGTATATGTGCCTGTGTACCGAATTACCTTATCTACTGTCCTGGTAATGCCCAATCTGTCGGTCAACGTAAATTGAATATGGTTTTCCTTCGTTGTCAGAGAAAGATCTGGATAGGAAAACTCTCCTGTTTTTTCGTTCCATGACCCTTGTAGCTCTTTATCTCCCATCATTGCTTTCAAAAATATTCCAGGGGTAATGCGACCTTGGATGGTTACCTTCTTTTCAGGTGTTTCAAAAACTCCTTTTTCATCAAATCCATCAATAGAAAAATGTACATATCGCATAGCAATATAATCGCTTGCTCGCTGTCCATTATGAGCAACAACTGAGATATAGTATTTGACAAATTCCCCTTCGGGAATATCAAAACGAGTAAACCATGCTTGCTGAATCTTATTTTTCACCATATAGTCTCGGATGTATTTCATTTGATCTTCGTTATCAATAGCTCCAGGAGAAAATTGAACTTCCACTTCATCTGTAAATGGGTGCTGAATCGTTTGGATTGCATAAACAGGCACTTCATTGCCGTTCACATTTACTTTTACTCCTGGCGTGACTCGATAGTATACAAAACTCTGCAAAGCAATGTTCATGTCGGTATCTTTTTTTTCTTGCGAAGGAATCAAAACCGATCCTAAAATGATGACAAGTAAAGCTGGTAAAATAAACATGATGATAGGGAAAAGCATTTTAGTGGGTGCAGTGGCAATTTCTTTTTCCACATTTGCTTTACGCTTTGATCGCAATTCTTCTGCTTGATTCATAATGACGGGTCGCAGTGGTGTACCGAGTTGTTCTCCTTGGATTACAGAACTCAAGAAGCTTCGAAACTCTGGTGATTCATTCCTGGCAAGTAAATGCTCAAATGAATCCACACGGTTAAATCCCACCTGAATATCGTTGATAAAAATATCAAATTCATCTGCTAGAACGGTTGTATTTCTCTTCACATATTCTTCAACAGCCAATTGAAAATTCATTCCCGCAGCTAGACATAATGCAATAAAATCCATTGCATCAGAAAGCTCAAGAGATATTTTCTTTGCTCTGGTTTGTAACAAAGAAGAAATAAAGAATTCTGGATACACAAATCCCACAATGCCAAAGGCAATAGCATAAAAGTAGAAATTTGTGTTTGAGTTCCCCATTGCTACGATAAGAAGTAAAAAGAAAAAAAGAAATGCGGTAAAAAATTTCAGTTTGTTTAACTCATCTGCATCCATTTCAAAAGGCTTGCCAGCTTTTTCAAGTTTTGCATTTAGCAGGGCAATAGATTCGGGGTTTCTTTTTGTTGCAAGAGATTTTAACATTGGAAACATTTTATAAAAAGCCTTGGATAAATTGTACAGAACTTCTACGATAAAATTTGGAGACGTACGTCGCTTTTTTCTCTTTTCTTCGATACCAAACAACAAATCGGTGGATCGTTTTTTCTTATCCTTGAGAGAAAATAGTAGGCGGATGATGAAAAAAGCAATTGCTGCAAGAAATATAAGGGTTAAGATTGAAGTTTCAGTAATTTTCATTATAGATCAATCTTCATCAATTGGGAGTTAATAAAAAGACCAATGATCTGCATTAGGATAGCAAAAATGAGAAGCAATATCCCTTTTAGAGTATTGGTAAGAGCATCCCATCCAGAAGAAACTAAGATCATTAAAATGACATATGGAAGAAGTGCTACAATAGCAGAGGATAATCGTGTTTGAGCTGTCCCAACAGCAATACTTCTCCGAAGTTTTACACGTTCTTTTAATACTTCTTTGAGTTCTTCTAAAAAAGGGATAACGTTTCCGCCCACTTGCGAGAGACTGTCAGATTAACTGTGTAAACACAATATGATACACTCTATCTATCATTACACAGGAGGACCTGATATGACAAAAAAAATGATGTTTCCATTT
>CAZOYI010000133.1:0-20763 GCA_964583965.1 uncultured Caldisericota bacterium | reverse complement strand
CTAACAGTATGAGAGTCATCAAAATCGCGATATATTGGTCCTTGACACCCATATCGAGTGGATGCAGTGGAAGAGTAAAAACGATCTGTAACGGGTATTGGAGTTAAAAGAAGGTAGGCATCGGTGTCGGATGTGCCCTGTTTCATTCCCAAAAACTCTTCACAGGTTTCTCCCGCTTTATAATCATCCGAAAGGTTATTGGATCTGGTATTACCACCAAACTCATTAACATTCACACCATTGTCTTTCCATATTTCCACTCCAATATACTCGCGATATTTTAATCGAATGTTATGGAATGTTGTGGCAGGTGCAAAGAATTCTCTCCCAGAAGGATCAAGAACAGTACTCTTTTGAATTAGCTGTGCAACTTCTGGTACATCATCATGTCTGGATAATAATCGTGCAGAGGTCACAGCAGGTTTTGTTCCCATCCATAGGTCACTTTCCACCGAAATATTGTACGTGTATGTTCCGCAAGAAGCTTGTAAGACTTCAGAAAGTAAAAGAACTGGATGATTCTCTTCGTTTCCTAAAAGAGCTTGACCAATTTTGAAAACTCTCCCTGAAAAATCCACATCACTATGTTCTATTGGTTCTGTGGCACCCGATGGTGTAAACATATAACCTTTGTCATTTTCAATATGTAAGTATTCTCCTATTCGGTATGGACCCATGGTATTATTAGCACTACCAGGATCTACTCTACCAGAAGAAGTATGGCAATTAGTAGAAGGTTGATCACTTTGTCTGGCATCTTGGAATCGACCATCTTTATCAAACCAGATTTGATTCGAATCATCTAGTACAACAAAATAATGATTTGCTTCGGTTGATCGTCCTCCTGCTGCAATCACATCAAAATATACTTCTGTGTAGTACACGGGAGTAGATTTTGTCCCGGAAGTTGCAGGCCTGGGAGCTCCAGCAGAAGGCATAAGATATTGTCGATTGCCCCATATTTCCTCGCTTCCTCTTTGCCAAGGAAATAAGGCGTTATTCCTTAGCTGTTGACCATCGCGACCATACCCCACAGGCACCCATTTTAGGGCAGCAAAAATAGCATCTTTGACTTGTGTATTTGCGCCAGCCTTTAATGGTTGATACATTTGAACATGGATCATGGATATAGCAAGAAGAGCTGCACACAGAATGTGTAGAATTTTTTTCATGGTTACCACCTTTCGGGAAAACAAGGTTCTTTTTACAATGAATACTCTTTGGTGATTCTTATGGTTCAGAAGAAAACAATTGCGAGAAAGGTTTTTTCTGTCGGTACAAGGAATAAAACCATGATAGAAAGGGAAATCCAACTCTAGCGGTTCCTAAAAAAAAGATTGCAAGATAGGCTAGGAGATTGGTTGCTGGATACATCGTAGCTAATTTTTCAAAAAACCGTCCCAACACTTCAATAATCAAAACTCCTACAAATGTTATACTGATTTCCTTCCAATGAGAAAAAGTCTTCTTTCGGTAGGTTGCAATCATTAAAGATATATAGGGAAGAAAAGAAAACATTTCTCCTTGTGAGCTTTGGATTCCACTAATTCGGAAAGTGGGGTAAAATCCAATAAGATTCAATAGGATAGTTGCCATTTTTAATCGAAACCATGCATAGTAATATGAAACTGGATACCATAGAAGGTATAAAAGGGTTAGGAAAACGAAAAACAATAGGATAAATGGTAGAAGAAAGGATTGCTTTTTATCTTTCATGTTTCAGTTGTGCTTTTTGCTCCATCTGTAGCATCCACAGGTAGTAGGCAAGGCAAACGACAAAGATAAGGAAAAACTGCCAAAAATAGGAATGAAGAAAATGGAAGGCACTAGGCCACTTAGAAGTAATCATAAAAATACTGACAAGTCGAATCTGGTTTGTTAGAAAAACTACGCCTAAACCCCATGCAATCGCAATTAGTTTTTCCTCCCACGGATGCCACGAGGCAAGGAATCCAGAGGTAAGGATGATCATACCGTACACCCCTGTACATTCATATATGATCTCCATATCGATCGCTCCAATGATATGAAAATGGCTCATGGTTACAGAATATCCAAATAAACGAAGGATCTGAGTTGTGCATAGGGTTGTAAAATATGTGAAAGGTTCTACTATCCAGGGTAGATGAAGGATCCACTGAAGAATGATCACAGAAGCGAGAAATATGATACCAAATCGGAGAGCTTTATTGCTTTTCATTTTCACCTAAAAAAAAAGGGGTCACCAATGGTGACCCCTTTTTGTATTATTACATGTAACTATAACGTATTTTGTGCTTTTTTTCGGAAAACAAATTGCCATGCAACGAGCATCATACCAAATAGTAGAGCAAGTGCACCCCAAATATCCAAAAATGGTGTTTTCAGGTTAAGATCTTGCCTGTACACATGCAATCCAAGATAGGTAACGGCAGAAGGATTGGTGGGTACGTTTCCAGGACCATACCCTACGCCGTTTCCAATAACTTCAAGTGTATAAAACCCGGGTTCAGTTCCAATTTTATCTGCTGTTGCCATCACCTGATCAAGTTCATCATCTACAATTGTAACGGTAGCAGCATCACCGATTCTGCCTGAGGTAGCATAGGTAGAATAGTTGGGTGGAGTATCATTGTCGAAGGCTCGGACAAAGTAGTAGTAGGGTGTATTCGCTTCTACATCAGCATCTTCATAAGAAGTATTTGGGCTGTTTACTATTGCAATACGGTTTGCGGCATCGACATATTTAGTAAGTGATCGCCATACTTCATATCCGGCAATAGGCCTTGAGCCTCTTCGTGAAGCATCCCAAGAGACAATATTCAAATTGGCATTTGCAGAATTTACTCGCAGGTTGGCTGGAGGATATGGATTGATTGTGTAAGGGGTTGTTTGAAGGGTTACGTTTGCATAGGCATCAAGTGTAGGACTGATATCCACATAATTTTCGGCATATCCAGGTACAGGCACTTCGGCAACTATTCCTTCAAAACCAGAGGGATTGCTAAAATATACTTGATCTGGGAGTCCACGCAAAGACAGGGCAACTTTTCCAGTAAATCCCGCTTTACTTTCAATTTTTAGACGATACCGTACCGACCCGCCAGGAATAACTTCTTTAGTATAAACTTGCATAGAGAAGTTTCCAACTCCATCTGCAGGATTAACATCTATAGCAGGTCTTGGAGGTAAAACTGTCATAATACAGTCAATTTGCTTTTTAATACTACCCGATAGGAACATGATACGGAATTTATAGATACCAGGAAGAGTGTCCGGAGAAACGCGAACTTGGAATGCATATCGAGTGCCCATCTCGGGTCGCACGCGCACTTCAGCAAGAGAGGTAAACCCGGTTCCAGTGGTGTCAAAAATGTCATATACAAAGGAGTTTCGTAAAAACTCAAAGGTAACACCTTCTGGTTGGTTCGCTGGAGGATCGGTCCAATACGTTCCAATAATGATGTTGTCTTTGAATCCATGTCGTGCTTCTACATCAAGAGTAATCTCTTTGCAATGATCTTGGCAACATTCTGTGGGAGAAGGACATTCGCCTTGGAACAAAGTAAACATGGAAGGATTGGCATTTACGGTAAAACCAGGTCTGGGTGGAATGACATCCAAAGCAACAGGCCCACTGGCTGTAATATTGGCTGTCAAATCGGTAATAGAAACCCAAGATTCTGGATTGTTTCGATAACTTGCTACCACAGCAGAATTGGTTGATTTAATGGTAACAGGTAAATTCAGCACACCGCCGTTCATTGGAATATTACTACTATGGTACAACTGATTAATGGGGTTGCCACCGCTATCTTCGGTAGGTACATAAATATTCTCAGGAAGTCCAGGATTTCCATCTTCGTTTTTAAACTCTACTTTGACATTCCCAGAACCAAATCCACCTGTAGGAACAAAAGTAAGCATAAAAGAGGTATAAGTACCTCGTTCATTTACAACAGGGTCGGGATCTTGGGTAATGCTACAGGATGGAGGTGCGTTATAGACAATAAACCGTCGATAATGGAAAGGACGTGAACCTTCATTTTGTCCTGTAAAAGGAATGCTATTAACTCCAAACTGTGCAATCAAACCTAGGTTAGAATTATATAAATCATAAATACCATACATACGATTCTGGTAATTTGGGGAAATTTCATTTGAATTTGTACGCCACTCATCTTCTTCCAGTGTAAATTGAAGAGGCAAAGCATCAGGATCTCCACCGGCATCTTCTCCTGCTGTTGAGTAGAGCGGACAAGTGCCAGCGTACTGGTAAGCCATACTACTATAATTTCCATTTCGATAGCTTCCAGCTATATATAGAGAAACATCAACTGGGTCACCTAATTCATTTGTGCCAGTAGTCTTTTGTAAATCTAAAACTCCTCCCTCAAAAGGCCGTGTAGGTGATGCTGTAGGATCATTGATAACACCACAATCATCCCAGGTATTAAGATTAGACAAATTCGTAAAATTAGAAAAGTCATTTGTTCGGATAAGATCAGAGTATTTGGCATAACCTGCATACACGTATCCTTTGAAATACTCAAACGCATTAGGAGGGGGTCCTCCATCAAGTATCGTTGTCATATACGTAATATCTACATTATACCAAGGAGGATAATAATAACCAGCAGCTATCTTGTCAACATAAAAAATGCTTCCAGATATCGTTCCCGTAACTTTTACGGTTCTATTTCTTAAGGAATCTTGGTAATAGTTATACCAAAAATAACCATAATACATGGTACCATAGCTTCCCCAGGGATAGTACATATATCCACTTTGATAAGCATGCCATGGGATTCTAGCTTGATATGTGCCAGATGGTAAAGTTAAATCAAAATATACATAGTTTGTACCGTTCTTGTAAATTGTACTACCAACAGTACCCAACAAAGATCCGCCTGTGGTTAATCCCATTTGCAAGGTAGAAGGATTATTGTTGGTAGATACAAACCACCAGCCGTTGTTACCCATACAATAGGAGCCATAAGAAGTAGTATCATCGGATGTCGACAAGAAAAAACGATCATTCAGAACTTTAAATTCATATATTGCAGGGGGTCCATAAGAATAGCTACGGCTACCATAAGCATATGACCAAACTTCTGTCCATACTTGCGGGGGTGCAGGACTATTTAATAAAGCATCAAGCGATCCAGCATATCGATAAATCTTCAGGTCCCAATAGGGATTATTATAGTAATAGGAGCAGGATGGATCGTTATACGTGTGACAATAGCGATCCTTAAATGTTGCGATATACACACTTCCGTTATAGGAAACAATGAAGTATTTTCCGCTAGACATAGCGTAATATTTTTGCATTCCTGAACCATTAGGACCAGGAACGACCGAACTGTTGTCACCCGATTGATTCCATAAATCAGTCCAACTAGAACCACCATCCCATCGAATAACTCTGGTTTTACCAGGATAGTAATAGCCAACATAGTAGGGATAATTCATTATTGCATAAAGATGTCCCTCAGAATCATATGTACCATAATAGTAGTATGTTTGGTGATAGTTATACGATGTATGAAGAAGAAGTCTCCCGTTCCACATGCTACCTGTTGCAGGATCTATATAGCTTTCTTCTACAACACTGAATCCACCTCCATAGGCAGCCCAATAATCACTAAACCAAGAAGGATTTATTTTTTCCCATTCTTGTGTATCTGATGACCAATGCACAACAGCACCTTTTGCGTAATAATACGTATATCCCCATTGTTTATGATATCCATCACCAAGTGAGCAGGCAGGCATAAACTGGAAGAAATGGATGACTTTGGAACCATCGGATTTGGTTTCTACTAAATCAGCAAAGGAAGTCATGCCACCTAACATATACCCGTCCCAAGCACTGGTACCATACTGATATGTACTGCATCCATCATTGTTTGTCAGGGGGGGTGACTGGGGTGTAATATGGCTCCATTTAATATTTGTAGTTGCTTGCGTCCTGTTTGTAAAAGAAAAAGATGCAAATGCAAAACTGAGTATCAGGCAGATGAATATGGAAAAGATTTTTCTGGTAAGTTTCATTCTTTGCCCTCCCATCAATTGTTTTCTGTAAGAAGTGTTACACCATGGGCAATGACGTCGTGAGTTTGGTAATACATCATACCAACAAAATCACATACTATGTTGGGTTGTAATTCAGCGGGAATACCTTCGGTTTCTATAATAACAAACTCGTTTTTACCTTCATTGTTGACTTGTACTTTTTGAAAACAGGTGCCTTCTTCGATGGTGACAGAGATTTCTTTTGCTAATTCAATACAGAACACAATCATTGTGTTATTCTCTCGGTCAATTGATCGGATTTCACCCTTAAATGGGATTTGTTTAGGTATTTCTATTTGTTCAGGAGTGTAAATGGAACCTTGGTAAATGACGCCTACATTGCGAAGAATATTTTTTTCGTAATCAGGCTGATCTCCGATTGCTGTGATGGGTTCTCCGATGACAATGGAATTGACATCAGTTTGATGTTCCCCATTGATAATAAAAGCAGTGTATTGGTTGAACATCAATTTAAAAATATCAGCTCTTTCGTGTTGGCCCGTGTAGTTGTTGTAGTAGCGAACATTGGAAATGATGATGAAGTCATCCGTGGTATTTATCTCAGCCACTGTACCCTTGAACCCATCGGGTTCAGGAAAAAAAGGATCCTCTATTGGAGGAAGATCTTCTTCATCAAGTTCCCCGGTCTCCTCTTGTATTTCAACAAGTTTAGCGGGTGTTTTCTCAATACCATTATTGGCTTTTCTGGAATAGAAAACTGTTTGCAATGGAATTCCACCTTCATCTCGATCGACCGTTAAGCCATATGCGAGCAAAGGTGTAGCAAGCAATAATATCACAAGCAAAACAGACAATTTCTTCATAGCCTCACCTCTTTCAGTCAACAACTACCGTTATTATACGAAAAAAATACTCAAATAAAAAATTGTTGCTTAAATTTTATATAAACAAGTTCAATTTTACAACTATTAATTTGATTCAATGTTTAATTGCCTAACCAAACCAACAAATCGTTCTGTTCGAGTCTCCCATATGAGGGATCCTCCTACTTTTACTACTTGCCAATTATACCGTATACCGTTTGTATATTCCATAGGCTCTACAGATTCTACCCATAAAAATAAACTTACTAGTAGGGGGTGATCTGAAGCAAGAATGTTGCCTTCCGTATCGATAATGGGATGCTGGGATTGTTTTTGCATTTTCTCTCGAATAACAAATACTGGATTGGCATTTTTGTCAACAAGAATATCTCCAATCTGAATCTGATCAGCAACATCGGGATCTAGATTTGGTACAACGATTTCTACTTTAATGGGTTGGAGGGAACGCTTGTATTGAGCAGATTGTACACCCTTCACAATAAGCCCTGTAATGAAAAAACAAAGAAGGAGAAGAACAACAATATCGATCCATTTCCATGTAGGCTTCATGATTTATTCTTCTGGCATCAAGATGCCATATCCATCATTTTGTCGACGGTATAGCACTGCCAATCCTTTGTAGTCTTTACTGATTCTGTAATACAAAAAGAAGTCGTGTCCTAGTAATTCTAGCTGCTCAATAGCATCTTCA
Source organism: uncultured Caldisericota bacterium (assembly GCA_964583965.1). Taxonomy (GTDB): domain Bacteria; phylum Caldisericota; class Caldisericia; order UBA6126; family UBA6126; genus JAGLCW01. The sequence goes on along the minus strand of CAZOYI010000133.1, from coordinate 13,170 downwards.
TCAGACAATGGGACAATGGAAAACTTCTTCTCACGAATGATTTGTGGCATTTCCTCTTCTAGAATTGGAGTTGCTTCTTGAGGGAATTCTTTTTTGACATGACGTTTTTTGTCAATGGTTTTTTCTTTGTAGCGTCGAATTTGACGTTCAAGTTTGTCTTTTAAACGATCAATAGCACTTCGTACATTGGTATCTTTTGTTTCTGCACGGATAATCTTGCCATTGACGTACATGGTTACTTCAGCCATATGAACACCTTTGGATTCATTGAACACAAGATCTGCTTCCCGAATAGGTTGAAAAATTTTCTCAAGTTTTTCTAGTTTTTCTTCAGCATAGCTAAGCGTTGATTCATCAAAACAATGGGAAGAGGAATTTTTTACTGTGATCTTCATCATAGCCTCCTGGTTTTCAACTTTATTACCATTATATCGTTTTCACCTTTATTTCAAAAGTCCCTTTTCTTTTATGGAAAATTTTCTATACATTTAGACATGGTGAATACTTTGCTAATGACTATTTTAGATATCCTCTTTGTGGGCATCATTGTGTATTATTTTATTGTCCTGTTACACTCTACAAGAGCTCTTCAACTAGCCATTGGATTGGCTTTATTAATTCTATTTCTGAATGCCCTGGCATGGATATCACAGTACTTTGGTTTTGTTGCAATGGATTGGCTTTTAAGTGGCGTGATTAATATTTTAACATTCTCTCTTCCAGTTTTAATTGTCATTCTATTTCAACCTGAGCTGCGTAGACTTATTAGCAAGCTGGGCACGAGAGAATCCATTTTTCGACGTTTTACCTCTTTTTTGGAAACCCCTACTCTCACTGCTGCTTCGGTCAATATCATTTGCAGTGCAGTAGAACACCTTTCGGCTTGTAATACAGGAGCCTTGATCGTAATTCAAAGAGACTCCACTCTGGATTCATTTGAAGAAAGTGGTATCGTACTAGATAGCAACATTCATGAAGAACTCCTGATAACGATTTTTACACCACCGTCGCTATTACATGATGGAGCTGTAATCATTGCAAAGCATACCATTAAAGCTGCCCGAGTTATTCTTCCTTTGACTGACAACTTGCATTTAACTAAAAGTTTCGGAACTCGTCATCGAGCAGGTATAGGGATTACAGAAGACACGGATGCGATTAGCATTATTGTCTCAGAAGAAACAGGTTCAATCTCCTTTTCAATATCAGGACGTATCACAAGCAATCTAACTCCATCTGAACTGAAAGGAATGTTATTTGTTATGCTAAAGGTTAAATCATGATGATCTTTCGGAAGTTTTTCACTCACAATATATTTTTGAAAGTTTTTTCCCTTGTGCTGGCCTTTTTCATATGGATGTATGTCTCCTATGTATATGGAGCTAAAGTAACCAACTCCTCGTTATACCCAGTTCAAATTCAAAATGCCCCCACCAATTACCAAATCTCTTTGGCAAAGGAGAATGTTGAAGTAACATTTGAGGCACCATCCAATACCATTGAGGAGCACACAAAAAACATTTCTGTGGTTCTGGATTTTGCTGAAATTCAATCAGGAACCCACAAAATGAAACCTACAGTTGAGGCTCCCAACAATGTGAATGTTATATTGATTGATCCACCCTTTATTGAAGTTACTGTCGAAGAAATGATCTCTAAAGACTTCCCCGTTAAAATCATTCTGATGGGAAATCTGGAATCTGGTAATATTGCAGGTGAGCCAATTGCAAGTCCAGATATTGTCCGTATTTCAGGTACAGAATCAGCCATTCAATCCATTCACAATGTTTTTGTAGAGGTAGATTTAACAAACGCAAACGCGGATATACTTAGTCATTCAAAAGTGTTTGCGCAGGATAATACAAACCAGTCCATACCAGGTTTGACAATCGAACCCGAATCAGTGCAAATCTCTGTGCCAGTGGTAAATACAGATATTTCAAAAGTCCTCCCGATCATACCAAATGTCATTGGTAGACCGCTAGGCACCATTCAAAGTATCACCGTAGAACCTTATGTCATTACCGTATCGGGAAACGTTAAATTCATCGAATCTCTTCAATCCGTAGAAACAGAACCAATATCAATTGATCAAAAAAATGCAACTTTTTCTAAAGAAGTGAGTATCCTATTGCCCGAGGGAGTTCGAACTGTTCAAAACAGAACTACAGTTCGTGTAACCGTTTCAATCGCGCCCATGGAATCGATGAGATTTGAAAATGTTCCTATCAGCATACTCAATCTTCCTTTTGATCTTAATTACACCATGGAAATCTCTAGTATTCATGTGACAGTTTATGGACTTGCATCAAAACTACAGCAATTAGAAGCCATAGAAGCATTTATTGATGTGGAAGGATTGGAAGCTGGATATCACACCGTTCCAATACAGATGCGCAATATTCTTGAAGGCGTTATTGTGCAAGCAATCCCTGATGAGGTTACGATTCAATTGTTCTTGATTGAATCTGAATCCCTATCTCTCCCAATTCTTTTGTCAACTCAAAAGTATAGGGGGCATTGGATGGATGTTCCTGTATAATCTCCAAAGAATCCGATAAGGTTTCCGTACAGATATACTCTTGAAAATCTTGTATCCATGGTATCATTTCGGGATGCTGAATATATACTACAAGCTTAATCCTCTCTTCGACATTCAAGTCCAGTTGTTTTCGCTGAATTTGTATATGGTGGACTAGTTCGCGAGCATACCCTTCTTTTAGTAGTTCATCATTGAGCGTAGGATCAAGTACAATTACCCCGCCATGAAAAGTCTCCTCTGCAATGTAGGGATGTTTTCCAATCACTTTTAAAAGAAGATCATCAGAAGACAATGGAATGGAAGTTTGATCACTAAGTTCTAAAGAATATGCCTTTCCCTCGGTAATAATTGCACGTAAATCGTTTGTGGTCATATGATCTAAGCTCTTTTGAATAAGAGGAATTTTGGATCCGTATTTTTTCCCCAAAATAGGAAGATTGGGTTTCACAGAATATTCCGCATATTCTTCAAATGAATCTAGTTGCACTACATTTTTAACATTCAGTTCTTCTTGTACTAAGGATTTGGCATCTTCATCCAGCATCATACCCTCTGGGATATAGATACAACAAGTTGAAAAAGGTGTACGTACTTTCACTTTCGAGCTTTTTCTAGCACGTAGTCCAGCTGTTACAATCGCACGTGTAACATCCATTTGCTTCTCAAGAGTTGGGTTGATAAATTTCTGGTAATGCGTGGGATATCGGGACAAATGAACACTATCTTTTGAAAGGACAGAAGAACCAGATTTTAAAACTTGGTATATATAGTCAGATAAAAAGGGTGTAAAAGGAGAAATAATTTTTGCAAACTGTAGCAGGACAAAGAAAAGAGTTTGGTAGGCAGATTGCTTATCTGTATCACTATCACTCTTCCAGAAACGTCTTCGTGACCTACGTATGTACCAATTGGTTAACTCATCAACAAAAACAGAGATCAGCCTTCCTGATTCTGTAACATCATAGATATCTAATTTATCTTTTACGTTGGTTGCAAGAGAAGCACACTTTGAAAGAATCCAACGGTCAATATCAGAGGAGATATCCTCAAGCGATATGTCTTCCTGTGCAGGTTCATACTGATCAATATTTGCATATGTGACAAAGAAAGAAAGAACATTTAACATGGGGATGACGAAATTTTTTAAAGCATCCTTGATTTGATCTTCCATAAAGCGTCTTGGCACATAGGGAGTACTCGAAGTATACATAGACCACCGAATTGCATCAGCACCATATGTATTGATGATTTCTTGTACGTCCACCACGTTTCCGCGAGATTTTGACATCTTTTCACCTTTTTGATCCAAGATGAGTTCAAATGTCAATACATTTTTGTAGGGAGTGGTTTGAAATAGTAGGGTGCTCAAGGTTAACATGGTATAGAACCAACCTCTTGTTTGGTCGATTCCTTCTGAAATAAAGTCTGCAGGGAAAAGAGCTGAAAAATCGTCTTTGTGTTCAAATGGATAATGGTGCTGAGCAAAGGGCATCGATCCTGAATCGAGCCAGCAATCTAATACATCGGGCACTCGTTTCATGTTGGCACAGCAGTGTGGACATTTAAATTCTATAGTATCAACATAGGGACGATGTAAATCGATAGATCCTTCGGGCATTTCTTTTGCAAGATCTTTTAACTCTTGAATGCTCCCAATGGATATGGTATGACCACAATCCTCACATTCCCAAATATTCAGGGGAGTTCCCCAATAGCGTTCCCGACTGATTGCCCAATCTTTCGCTTCCTTCAGCCATTCCCCAAAACGTCCTTTTTTAATATGATCTGGATACCATTGAATCATTTCATTATTATTCTGTAATTCAGTACGAATCGAACTCACCTGAATAAACCAGCTGGTTTTTGCCATATAAAGCAAAGGAGATTTACATCTCCAGCAGAAAGGATATGTATGTTGGATCCATTCAGATTTAAAAAGAAGGTTTCTTTTTTTTAAATCTGCAATAATTTCTTTATCAGCATCTTTTATCCACATTCCTTTCCAAGGAGTCACTTCCTCTTTCATCGTACCATCAATTTCTATGGATAGTACCAGTGGAAGGTTATTTTCTTTACCAGCTTCCATGTCTTCTACTCCAAATGCAGGCGCAATATGCACAATGCCTGTACCATCATCCATACTTACATAATCGGCTGCGATGACAATATAACCTTTTCCTTCCATCATATCATCGAAAAAGTGGAAAGGTGCATTGTATTTCATACCCACAAGAGTAGTTCCGAGAAACTCCTCAAGAAGCTCGTATGTGCCTTCGTCAAATGTTGCGCTTATTCGATCTCTGGCAACAATGAAAATGCCAGTTTCTGTTTTGACTTTTGCATATAGTGCATCGGTTTTTACGGCTGCTGCAACGTTTGCAGTCAAAGTCCAGGGTGTGGTTGTCCAAACCAATAGATAGACAGAAGGATCAGATTGCAATGGAAACTGAATATATATGGATGGATCCTGCACTTCTTTGTAGCCTTGTGCTACTTCATGAGAACTTAAGGTAGTCTGACATCTAGGGCAATGGGGAACAGACTTATATCCCTTGTAAATCATTCCTTTAGTAAAAATCTCTTTTAAACCCCACCAAACGGATTCAATATACTCATTGGAGCAAGTGATATAGGGTTGATCCATATCAACCCAGTATCCGATTCTCTTTGTAGCATATTCTTCCCATATTTCCTTGTATGTGAAAATACTCTCTTTGCATTTTTCAATAAACTTTGCTAATCCGTATTCTTCAATCTGGTTTTTCCCTTCAATTTGAAGCCTTTTCTCTACTTCCAATTCAACAGGAAGGCCGTGCGTGTCCCAACCAGCTTTTCTAGCAACATGAAAACCATCCATCGTTTTATATCGACACACAAGATCTTTATATGCTCTAGCCAATATGTGGTGAATACCTGGTTTTCCATTCGCAGTGGGGGGACCTTCGAAGAAAACGAACGTTGGAAGCTCTTTAGTAATCTCTAATGATTGGTTGAAAATCTTCTTTTCATCCCATAGTTTTAAAATATCAAGCTCAACATTCATCCAAGGTTTTTCAAGATCTACTTTTGAAAACATATTGTCTCCTCCTATTGTGAAGATACGGTACCGATATATTCCCAGATCATATCGTCAAGATCTCCAGCCAAAACACCATCCACATTAGCAGTCTCGTAATTTGTTCGGCTATCTTTTACCATTGTGTAGGGATGCATCACGTAAGAACGTATTTGGTTCCCCCATTCTGCGGATACCCCTTTTAGGCGAAGATCATTCACTTCTTCTAAGCGGTTCTCTTCAAGTTTTGCCATAAGTTTAGAATTTATAATCTGGATTGCACACACTTTGTTTTGCATCTGGGATCGCTCTGATTGACACACAGCGGTAATTCCAGTTGGAATATGTACAACGCGAACTGCAGTGTCATTCTTTTGTACATTCTGTCCACCATGACCCGAAGCATTAAATGTATCGATGCGAAGATCTTTTTCATCCAATTGAACAGTTTCTTCAGAAATCATAGGAATCACTTCTACCATACTGAAAGAAGTATGTCTTCGGCGATTTGCATCGAATGGAGAAATGCGTACTAATCGGTGGACTCCTTTTTCGCTTTTCAAAAAACCATAAGCATACTCACCTTTAACTTGAATTGTAGCGCTTTTCAATCCAGCTTCTGCACCGTAGGACATAGATAGAACTGTAAAGGAAAATTGTTTCTTCTTTAAAAAAGCAACATACATGTTAAATAGTATTTCTGTCCAATCCATTGCATCCACTCCACCCGCTCCACTGGAGAGAGATAAAAAACAGTTGTAAGAGTCGTATTTACCATTAAGAAAAGATCGAATCTCCAGATCTTTCAACTTTGATTCCAGCTTTTGAAAAACTGCTTCTAGAGATTTTTGGAAGGATTCTTCCTCTGGCTCCATTTCAATACACTCAATATTTGTTTCAGCTTCTATAGCAAGTTGTTCCAATTCACCAACAGAAGCCTTTAGTCGTTTTAGTTGCTCTAATTCCTTCAGTATACTGGTTTGGTTGTCAGAAGGTTGTGACCAAAACCCTTGTTGATTAGTTTGATGTTGTAATTCTGTTAACCTTGCAAAAGTGCCATTGGTGTCAAAGAAACTCCTTGGCTTTTTTGATGCGTTCTAAGTAGTGATGGTATTTTTCATTTTCAGCCTGTAGGTCAACCATATTAATTTCTCCGTCCACAACATTTTTTGTATTTCAAACAACTTCCGCAAGGACAAGGGTCATTTCTTCCGACTTTTCTTGATCTTTCAGGTTTAGGTGCATTTTTCTCGGATTTTTTTAGTTCTCTTGTCTCCTTGAGTTTCTTCTGATCTTGAGCATTTTTATTAATAATCACAGGGCGTCTTTGTACCTGGATGCGGAAAATCAGTTTAACAACATCTTCTTTGATGGATTATAACATGTCTTCAAAAACTTTGAATCCTTCAATTTGATACCGTACTAGGGGATCTTCTTGTCCATATCCACGAAGCCCAATACCTTCTTTGAGTTGGTCCATGCTGTACAAATGGTCTTTCCATTTGCTATCCACGATGTAAAGAAGAATTTGACGTTCTAGACTTCTCATGTTCTCTGATCCAACATCTTCTTCTTTTTTCTTGTAAAGGTCTTGGATCAACTGAATCGTAAAGTCAGGTAGATTTTTTACGGTTTCTAAATCCGGCAGTTCAGGTTTTGATGTGGTAAGGTCGTATATACCCTTGAGATAGTCTTCGGTGTTTGTATCTAGTCGGTTTTCTTTGGGGATTGCTCGATTGGCTATATTGATTGCCAGTTGCTGTAACATATCTTGGATATGTTCTTCCACTTCTTCAGATTCCAAGACTCTTTTTCTTTCGTTGTAAATGATTTCTCTCTGTTTATTGAGAACGTCATCATATTGAAGGAGATTCTTTCGGATATCGTAGTTATAGGATTCAACTTTTTTCTGTGCATTTTCAATTGCTTTGGTCAAAAGACCGCTTTCCAAAGGCATATCTTCATCAAGCTTAAGTGTATTAAAAATGGTAGTTATTCGTTCTCCACCAAAAATCCGTAAAAGTTCGTCTTCAAGGGATAAGAAAAACCGAGTAGATCCTGGGTCTCCTTGTCGACCTGATCGACCTCGTAACTGATTATCGATACGTCTCGATTCATGTCGTTCTGTACCTATTACATGTAGTCCACCTAAGTCTTTGACACCGTTTCCTAAAACAATATCAACTCCTCGTCCTGCCATGTTTGTTGCGATTGTTACAGAGTTTCTTTCTCCAGCTAGCTTGATAATCTCAGCTTCTTTTTCGTGATGTTTTGCATTTAACACTTGGTGGGGAACACCTTTGCGCTTAAGCATGGAGGAGACTTTTTCAGATTTTTCAATGGAACGGGTTCCTACTAAAACGGGTTGGCCCGATTTATAGCATTCCGCAATCTCATCGACAATTTTTCTGTATTTAATGGATTCAGTTTTGTATACAACATCAGCATGATCTTTTCGAGCGATAGGTCTATTTGTTGGAACAGCAATAACATCTAAACCATAAATCTCACGAAATTCGTTTTCTTCTGTCTTGGCTGTTCCGGTCATCCCGGACAATTTTCTGTACATACGGAAGAAATTCTGGAAGGTAATAGTCGCTAATGTTTGATTTTCACTACGAACTTTTAAACCTTCTTTTGCTTCGATCGCCTGGTGTAGTCCATCACTATAGCGTCTACCGGGCAACAATCGTCCCGTAAACTCATCTACAATAATGACCTCATTTTCTTTGACGATATAATCTACTTCGCTTTTGAAACAATATTTAGCACGAAGCGCTTGGTTTAAATGGCGGATCACTTCTATCTGGCTGTCCGAATAAAGATTGTCAATCGACAGTATGGATTGGAGTCTGACTATTCCTTTTTCGCTAATGGTGACAGATTTTGTTTTTTCATCGATTTCGAAATCTTCGTCTACTTTCAGGTTTCGAATCGCGTTTGCAGCTGTGTAATACAAATCAGTGGATCGTTCAGAAGGTCCTGAAATAATCAAAGGCGTTCTTGCCTCATCAATTAAAACAGAATCGACTTCGTCCACGATGGCGAAATTCAAATCACTTTGCGTACGGTGCTGTAGATCTCTGATCATGTTATCTCGAAGATAATCAAATCCAAATTCACTGTTGGTTCCATAGGTTATATCAGAAGCATAGGCTTCTCGTTTATCTTTTGGATCTTGGTCAGAATCAATATAACCTACGGTTAAACCCAAGAAACGATAGATTTGTCCCATCCACTCTGCGTCACGCTTTACTAAATAAGAGTTTACCGTAACGATGTGACAACCTTTTCCAGATAAAGCTTCAAGGTATGCTGGTAGAGTAGAAACAAGAGTTTTTCCTTCACCAGTTTTCATTTCTGCTATTTTTCCCTGAAAAAGCGCAATACCTCCTAAAAGCTGAACGTCAAAGTGGTGCATATGTAGAGTTCGGTATGCTGCTTCTTTTACTAAAGCAAATGCTTCAGGTAATAGAGAGTCTAGGGCTTCTCCGTTTTCGTGTCGCGATTTGAATTCAGTAGTTTTTGCTACGAAATTTTCATCAGATAAAGCTTCGAATTCAGGCTGAAGTTGCCCTATTCTCCGTACCAATTGTTTATTTTTGCGTAAAAAACGATCTGTTGTGTCAAAAAATTTTATCATAACAACACATTATATCATGAATTGTGATTGAGTTAAATCTTCATATAATGATTTTATGCAAAAACGACTTTTTTACTTCTTGATGGATGGTTTTGGGTGCGGGGAAACAAAAGATGCTCATCGCTTCAACGATGAGGGAGCGTACACGTCCCTTCATATCCTGCAAAAGTACCAAGAATTGCAAGCCTCCTATCTTTATGAAATTGGGCTTTTCCATTGTCAGGAAAATGCGTCGTACTGTTACCCTCAGAACCCAAATAAAGACACATTTTCGTGTACACAAGAAATGTTTGGTACGATTATGGGAGAATTTCGAACTTTTCCTGACGGATTTCCCATTTCCATCGTTCATAATTTAGAGAACATCATCGGATCACCACTTTTGGGCAATATTGCCATTTCGGGAACTCAGGTCATCAAGGAGTTAGGGGAAGAATCTTTTCGCAAGGGTGCTCCTATCCTATATACATCAGCGGATTCTGTTATGCAATTTGCTGCACATACAGAATCTTTTCCTCTGTCAAAGTTGTACTACCTGTGTGAAATAGCTTGTAATATGTATTGCCATGAGCTTCCACTTGGTCGAGTCATCGCTAGACCGTACAAAGGAGATTCTGCTGAAACCTTTTATCGCACTGAGGAACGTAAGGATTTTGTATATCCAACACCTTCTAATCCAATTTTGGAGAACTTACAAAACAACGGTGTACAAATATTTTGCAATCGGATCTTTGCAGAGATTTTTCACAATAATCCCATGCAGCTCATCCCAGGAAAAACAAACGATAGTCTCTACACCTATTTTCTTCAAACGCTACAGAAGCCTCCTAGAAACAAGATGGAATTATATTTGATCAATTTGGAAGATTTTGACATGTTGTATGGGCATAGAAGAGACGTAAAAGGCTATGGTGAAGAACTGATGAAGTTTAGCAATATTCTCAAAAAAGGTGTTGCTCTTCTACAAGAAAACGATGTTATTCTTATCAGTGCAGACCACGGTAATGATCCTACGTATGTTAAACACACTGATCATACGCGAGAATATACCCCCTACCTTTGGATTCAGAAGAACAACGTACAAACTCTTGATCAGCCCAAGCCTTTATCGCATATAGGTCAAACCATTCAAACATTTTTTACGTAAACAATGAACGAGCAATCTTTTTTACAACAAGTCAATCAATACATGAAAGAGTACCAATCTGATCTTTCGGATTCTTTGTCTATTCCAATGCAAGACATTCAGCTCATGCAAAAAGGCAAACGCTATCGATCTTTATTTTTATACTACAATCCCAACATTCATTCTACTGAATTAAAGGTACGCTACGCCAGCTATATTGAATTAATCCATACTGCATCACTGCTTCATGATGATATCATTGATCACAGCAACCAAAGAAGAGGGTTCCCGACTCTAAACTCGATTTATTCGTTATCAATGCCAATTAGTAGCGGTTTTTATCTTTTTTCAAAAAGTATCATCTATTTATCAAAAGAGAATTCTGAAATCTATTCTGCTTTTTGTGATGCTCTCACAAACATGTCTCTTGGACAAATTTATGAAATTCAAAACCACCATTCCTCTTTTAGAGATTATCTCAAAATTATCTCATTAAAAACGTCCCCATTGTTTGCTTTAGCAAGTGGAATTTTAGAGAATAACTTTTCCATCAAAGAGTCTCAACTTGGCTATCGCTACGGTATTGTTTTTCAAATGATTGATGATGTGCTGGATTACATGGGAGATCAAGAAGTTATGGACAAACCATTACATTTGGATGTACTATCTGACTTGCATACACTACCTATAATTCTAGAGAAAAAGGGAATCCCGAAGGATCAGATTTACACAAACTGCAAGAAAATAATAGATCGAACCATACGACATTGCAAAAGCCACCGTTCTTCGGTCTATTACACAAAACCTATTCAGAAATTAGTGGAATACTCGACAAGAATCCGTTTGGACAAATAGATGCCTATTTATCGATAACTCCGTAGTGATAATCGTATCCACCTCTTTTTGCTTTATCTGGATGGAAATAATAAATGTTACCCAATACTCGCTTGTCCGACATTCTCTTTAAATCATCCTCACCTTTGATTGTATCATCAACATATTCGAACAGGAAAGCTAGTAAAACTCCTAAAAAAAGTCCAAGAACAATTCCAATAGCCAACACTAACATAAAGTTTTTATTGGTTGGACTCTCGGGTTTTGTCCCCTCTTGGTAAACCTTTACGGTGGGAGTAAGTTGTTTTTGTTGCAGTTCCATTTTCAAGAGTTGATCCATCAAATAAGATCGAATTCGATATTGTGCTTCCATATCCTCTTGTAAAAGTTTTCTTCTTTCCTCTGATAGAGATTCGTTATTAATCTGACTAGATATGGTATTAATACGATTGTTAATATCTTCAATCTGAAGATGTAGTTGTTGCCCGCTTTCAGCTAACCTAGACTCATACATATCCTGTACTTTTTCTATAAAAATTGCGTTAATTGTATCGACAATCTTTTGTGCATAGCTTGCATTCTCGTAATCAAAACTGACCTTCAGCAGCATAGTATCTTTAATAACAGAAACTGAAAGCCCTTTGCGTAAATCTTTTACAGAAAAAGTTGGATAGTTGATTTGGTTGGAGGCTTCTTTTAATATTGGATCCCCACGAAGCATTTCTGCATAGGTCATAGCCCATTTCTCGCTTGCAGTATAGTTGCTATAAGCATCATATCCAACATTGGAAGAAGAACTAGGTATTTGTACTAAAAGGGTAGACTCAGATCGATATAGTGGAATAATGCTGTCGTAGTAAAGATAACTCACCAATAAGGATGAGATGACCAGAATGAGTATAACTAGCCATCTGCGTACAATAATATTCCAAATATCTTCTAAAGATATCTCATCAAAATTTTCTTGTTCGACAAAAGTATTTTTTTCATCCATCATATCATCACCATTCTTTGATATCAGCTAATAGTAACAGATATCCCTGGAAATTGCAATTCAATTGTCATCCATTTTCCAGAGGCTGTAATCTGGTTTAATCCTTTACTCAGTGGAACAGATACAGAAAAGTAACCATCTTGAAGTGCAGTTGAGCTTGAAGAACCATTGCTAGTATTATATACAGTTCCCACAATATCACCAGGAAGATCCAACTGAATTCTCCCATTTAATGTCATATACATCGAGTATGGGTCAATGCCAATAGTTAGAGACTGTAAAACTTTATTTGTAGCAAAAGCAGGTGAGTTTATGCTTATTTTCTTTGTACCATGTGGAGATTGTAAATCAACAGAAAAGGATGTTCCTGAACCTTGTTGGAAAGAGTTTCCTTTGTTTTTTCCTTGAACAACAAAAGAGGCATTTCTAGCTTTTCCAGATATACCCAAAGATCCAGTGGAACCAGTTAAGGATGCAAATATCTGTGCCCATGGATTAGAAGTTTGTTCTTGTTGGTTTTGAATGGATGTGTTATCCGTTCCATAGTTTGTAGTACTCGTATCAGATTGATTTTTGGTGGTAAGTGTAGGGTTTGATTCTTTGGCTAACTCTGTTAATTCTTCGTATTCATAGTATCGTTCAGCATCAGTGTAGTGTTTGTTCCACGAATACATCCTATAAAAAAAGCTATTCTTAAAAGCTGTATTGATAACGGGCTCTTGTAACTTTTTATTGTTTGATGGGAATGCAAAAAAAATCACAACGGTTGCTAAAACAACGACCAAAATCGAGAGGAATAATCCCTTTTTATTCATTAGTTGCCCATTATATAAGAAAGACAGAAGAGAGATCTAATGATCTCTCTTCTGTCTTTGAGTGTTCTATTGTGAGTTGAAGAACTATTTCTTGTATCGAATTGTAGCTGTTTGTGTACCAGCATCCCATTCCACAATTGCTCCAAAGGTTCGGGCAATAA
>CAZOYI010000132.1:0-13912 GCA_964583965.1 uncultured Caldisericota bacterium | reverse complement strand
GAATGAAGCAATACACCTGCATTGTAAATCCCATTGCAGGGAAAGGTGGTTATCGAAAATACCTACCTACGTTGCTTTCATTGTTTGCGCAAAACCATTGCCAATATCAAGTATTTTTTACCAAATATTCGGGACATGGACGTACGATTTCTGAAAAATACCGTACCGAAGTTAATCACATTGTTTGCTTCGGTGGTGATGGAACTGTAAATGAAGTATTACAGGGGCAGATCAATTCATCTGTCCCTGTTTCTATTGTGCCATGTGGAAGTGGCAATGACATTGCTGCCTCGCTAGGGATAACTTCTCAAAATGTGTTTCAAACCTTGTTTCATGGAACTTCTAAGCAAATACCTTTAGCAAAAGTAAATGGGCATCCTTTTTTAGGTGTTGCTTCATGTGGGTTTGACACTCATGTAAATCAGATCGCTAATAGATTTCCAACCATTTTTCGTGGAACTAAGTTCCTATATATTATGGCTGTTCTTCTTACTTGCTTTACATATCGAGCTCCTTACATGAATATTTATATTGATCATCACCATTACAAGGGTAGATTTTTATTAATGGCAGTCGGTCACGGAGACCGATACGGTGGTGGAATGAAAATTACACCTGAAGCATTACGAGGAGATGGAGTTTTAGATGTATGCTTGATTCGTGATACGAATCGAATGCGCTTACTATCAAAGCTTCCTTTGCTTATGAAAGGTAGACATCTTATATTGCCAGAGGTTATATATAGAAAAGCGAAAACTATTGCAGTGAATGGAAATCTTACTATTTTTGCAGATGGAGAGTATCGGAGTGTAGCACCTGCGAAGTATTGGATATCCGATGCCACGATTTGTATGGTAGTACCAAAATAAGAACTTTACTCTTCGCAATATATCCATTCATCTTCTTTTAAAGGAAGTGCAAAAGAAGAAAAACCTGCCTTCAGTAGAATATTCTTAGCTTTCTCATAGTGTTTCCCGATATTGTTAACCTGATGAGCATCACTTCCGTACGTTACCCATTTTCCACCCAATTGGCCAAATCGCTTGACTAAGGCAAGAAGCAAACGTTCGTTTTGATCTGAATTCAAGCCTTTTGTGTTGATTTCTAAAGCCTTGTTTCTTTCAATGAGTACATGGAATATTTGATCAATATGGTGTTCATGTTCTAAAAATTCTTCATTCCTAATGGGATGATATCGCATGATGTAATCTACATGTGCCAATGTGTGGTACGAACGCAATGAAGAAACAATAAAAAAGATCTGCTTAAGATATACATCAAGTAGCTTCTCCTTATATGTAGTGAAAGCATTTTTTTCACAAAAGGCAATGTGGTCGTCTGCATGACAAGAGGCAATGATGTAATCAAATGCAAACCGATCCAACAAGCATTGTGTTTCATCGATATTGTTTTGTGTGACTCCAACCTCTATTCCCTTCATAATCCGGATAGAAGATGTCTTCTGTAGCAGTGTAATTTGATGAAGGTAAAGTGGTACTGCAAGAATAGCACTCGATGCAGACGGATATCCAATATCCACATGGTCTGTAAAAGCTAGGCAACTCACATTTCTGAAAGGGGCTTCTTTGGTCGCATTGATCATAGATATCGTGCTATCCGAAGACCAATTTGAATGGACATGTGTATCAGTAATTTTCATATTCTCATTGTACTACAAGATTGTTCTTTTTTATGTTAAGATTTTATATAGCTTTTCGTGCTTGAAAAGTATAGGAGTGTTATGATTATTGGTTTTGATTGGTTTGCATGGGTATTGTTACCCCTTTTAATTTTTTTAGCTCGAATTGTAGATGTAAGTATTGCCACAATACGGATTTTGTTTTTATCAAAGGGTATTAAAGGTTGGACAACCCTTATGGCTTTTTTTGAGATTCTCATTTGGCTATTAGCGATGACGCAGATTATGAAGAATCTATCTAATCCAGTGTGTTATATTGCTTATGCAGGTGGTTTTGCAACGGGTACCTATGTAGGAATGATGATTGAAGAAAAACTTGCATTTGGAAAAGTTCTTGTCCAGGTAATTTCACCACTTGATGTATC
Source organism: uncultured Caldisericota bacterium (assembly GCA_964583965.1). Taxonomy (GTDB): domain Bacteria; phylum Caldisericota; class Caldisericia; order UBA6126; family UBA6126; genus JAGLCW01. Next base: position 11,848 of record CAZOYI010000132.1, on the reverse strand, counting down.
TCCCCTAATCAAACGTTTTGAAGTAGATAACATTGGTGTTACCAAGGTTCGTGCAGAAGGTGTGAAGGGGGGAGTCCATATCCTTTATTCGGTCGTAGATCGGTCTTCATTGAATAGTATAAAAAAATGCATTCTTGGCTTTGATCCAAAAGCATTCTACCTTGTACACGAAATCAAATATTCCAATAAAGGAATTTTCACTCCGAAAAATTCAATGAGACGAATTGAACGATTGAGGAGATTGCGAAAATCAAAATAAGTTATCTCTATGAATTCTCCTTTTCCATAGTATAATGGAAGAGGAGGCTCTAGAAAATGCAAAAGCACCGTTTTGCTATAGCTGTTGTTTTAATATTTACTATGTTTTTCTATTTTTTTTTACCTGCTTTTGCACATACAAAACCTCTCCCTTTGGGAATATCCCCTCTATTCTTACGATCCAAGGTCCTTTCCGAAACCGTTATTTTCTCTACCAATTCCTCTGACTATGAAGTGTTGTGTAACAACAATACAGCTTCTATAAAAGTTCATGGATATGAACATATTGATGTTCCAGGTAAGCCTCAAATATGGTTTAAAGAAGTAATCCTTCCAACCCATGATCATTATCAATTTGATTCAATTGAACTAATCTCTACAAAAACAGTACCCATTGAGTCACCAGTGGAATCATGGAAATGTTCTCCAAACCCTCACGTAATGTCTATTGATGTGAAGAATAAAGAAACCACACATTTATTATATGATTCTTACACCTTTTCTCTTGATTTTCCTCAAGAGCTTTCACCTTACCCTCACACTGCATATCGAATCTTAGAATATCTCACTTCTGAAAATCCAGTTACCTTACAATTGTTTCCTATTGTTTATCAAAGTGCTAATCAGGCAGAATGGATTCAAGAATTTACATTTCAAGTTTCCTATATTCCTTTTGATGTAATTCGAGTCAATACTTCTCCTCAAAGCTCCGATGAAGCTGAATTGGGCATTATTATTGCTCCAGATTCTTTCCAAGAAGCTGCTTATGTTTTACAAAAGTATCAGCAAGCGAATCATGTTGAATCAGATATTGTATGGTTGACCGAAATATCTCAGAAGGCCCTACTGATACCGACTCTTCCAGAATCTATCCAAGGATACGAAGATATACAGCCAGTTTATTTAGGAGCTTATGACGCCACATTAGCATATCAAATACGAAACTATATTTTTGAACGATATTCATCCCCAGATAAAACAATCCACTATGTAACTGTAATAGGTGATGCATCCCACATTCCACCTTCTTACTATATTTACAGCAAAGATTCAGAGCATGATTACGAAAAATGGATTCCCACAGACCTATTTTATACTCATTTTGACGCAGATTTATCCATGCTTCAACCTTCTCTAGCCTTTGGGAGAATTCCATGTTCTAATCCCGATGAAGCAGTGCAGATGGTGAACAACACTACGAAGCAGATTGAAGTACCACGGAATGCACCAATCCCTACGTTGTTATCTGGTGGAGATCCCTTTGAGAATGACAGGTATTTTGCAGAATTGGTCCAAGCGAAGCATCTAAATCAATCTCTTTTCCCTTCTACAGAAGTAGAAAAACAATTTGCTACATCAGAAAATTGCACAGCTGATCAGTTAGTACAACGATTGCAAGATCATTCTTATCCATTTGTTTGGGCATTTGGCCATGGAGATGGTTCAAGCTTGGTGCTGGACCAAGGAGAAATTGATTCAAAATCAATATTGAATTGGGATTTTGATTACCGCCATGGACTTATGGTTAGCGAAGGATGCGGTAATGCCTCTTACGATCAGCAATTATTGGGCTTCAAAAACGAACCATCCATAGGAGTATCCCTTCTTTTGTCAAAAAGCGGTTTTCAAAGTTACTTCGGTAGTACCCGCGACTGCTGGTGTGGATGGGATTATCGGTGTAACAAAGGAATTCCCACTGTAAAAAGTGTTTTTTATGGAGAGGCACTTATTCAGTATTTTTTAGAAGCAATGAATGCTTCTTCTTCATCTACCCTCGGAATTGCAATTTCAAAAGCTTTTCAATCCTATGCATCGCTCGATCAATTTAGTATCAATGAACCCTATTTGAAAACCCTCTTTGGTTTTGCATATTTAGGAGATCCTACAACACCAAATCCCTTCTTTCAAAAAACCACTCCATCTCAAAATGTGAACCTGGAAAAAAACAATCAAGTTGGATGTGACAACGACAATATACCGGTTTTCTCTCTTCATGAAGAAATGCAACTAGAAATTCTCTCTGCTTCCCCCTATATTCGACTGATTCTGTATAGATCGGATGTAGAACAAATGCTATTGGATCAGATTTATTCACCTACGCTGCGAAGAGATAAATGTGCTCATTATTATCAGATATGCTTTCAAATTCCACATAAAGGTGAATACATTGCTCGCATAGAATCTGAAAATGGACAAGAGCAACGATTGTATTTTGACAGTAAAAAAGAGCATGATCTTATTCTTGAACCTTCACTAGATCTTCTTTTATTGTCGAAAGGAAAAAAGAAAGATTATATGATTCAGATTCACAATGAAGGTTTTGTAGAAGAAGAAAACGTAGTTGTTTCCGTTATGGAAAAAAACCAGGTCATTTTTAAGAAAGATTTTTCAGCAATTCCTCCCTATTCTTCTCGCCAGGCTTATTTCTCTTATTTTCCCATGGAAGAAGGTGAGAAGCAGCTTGAATTTTCTCTTTTCACTACATCTCTAAGAGCATCACAGGTAAAAACACTTCGTGTATCGAGTCAACCGATAACTCGCATTGGCATTTTGTGTTCCAACAATCTTGATCACCAAAAAGAACTTCAACAGCAATTAATGCTAGAAGATATCAATAAAGACTTGTCTCGACGACTATTTAATATCGAGTTACAAGCTGTTCCTTTTGCTCCAGACAATAGTGGACAAACTTCATTTGATCGACTTGAGTTTGATATCATCATGTTATTTTCTCAACCGGAAAAAACTACTTATCAATCGGAACTATTGCATCGTTTAATCAAATTCGAAAAAAGCGGTGGATTGATTGTCGGAATGATTCCTTTTGGATATGGGAAAAGCGATCCACAAATTAATACTTTATTGCAAAGCTTTTTTGGAATTGATGAGAAGGAAAAGCTTGCCATTATTCAAACGACTAACGAAGAAGATAAATTGTATATTCAAGACAAACGATGGTTACAAAGCTTTCGTGGAGAATATCGACTCCGTACTCCATTTAACCTTTCTACTTTAAAACCAAGTTGGAAAGATGTAAAGCTTTTAGATGACGCAGTTCTTATGGGTACTAGCACAATCAATGATAATGCAATTATTGAGTATAAAAATCGCATTCTTTTTACTGGTTTTCTAAATACAGAGTGCTTCAATAGCCTTGATGACTCCTATACATTCTTTTTAGATTTTCTTCAATTTGCAAAAAATAGGTATGCACAAAAGCAAGCTAATTCTATGCCATCAATAGATACAAAAACACCTCCAGATTTAATCAAAAATAGTCAATCACATTCTCAAGGGTTGAGTGAATATATAACCAAAGAACCCGTCTTTCCTTCTTCTACACAAGTACATAACGACACTATTTGGATTGCTACCGTAAATGGATTTTACAAATCAACTCTTCAAAATCCTACAGAATTTTCCTTTTTCCCCTATCCTCCAGATCTAATCGATAGTATTGGCCCAAGGTGGTTTAAAGAGCATCTTTCGACTCCATCCCGAAATCGATTTCGTTTGTATCAAGACCAAGTAGTATTTTATGGGGATGAAGCATTCTATATGTTTCATCCTGAAAAAGCCCAAAAACCATACACAATACCAAATGTTTTATACGAGACCTTCGTCATTCCACTCCAGCAGTTTTCTGATGTCATTGATTTCGAAGTGTACAACCATCACCTATACATTTTGGACAAGCAGAATCAAGTTACTGTTTTGGATATCAGTACTGGGAAAAAGATCTTTACAATCCCGAATTCTCAGTATACCAGGATAGATTTAGACTTTTACCGCGACCAGCTACATGTATTAACCAAAGAACATCAGATTATCGTATTTGATGCATACGGAGCCTATCGGTCTTCAATATCACTTCCCTATCATCACCAATTTCATTCCTTCCATATTTCTGATGAGGGAATGATATATATTGCCATTGCTGATGAAAGACATTCTTTTTATGAAATTCCTGTTTATGTTTTCAGTTCAGGTTCTATTACTCGTATGAAGAAATCTTTTTCTTTCTCCAACGCTCAACTTGGAGACATTGAACAATTCTTTGTATACAAAAATCTTTTTGTAGGATTATTTACATGTTTCACTGCTACAGACCTATTATCATTCAAAGGAATATGGCTTGCATACGATCTGGCTCAAAAGAATACAATCTTTACCTCTTCTTTGGAAAAGGAATACTACACAAACATTCATCATACTTTGTTTAGTTCGGATTGTTGGGTGACTAAAAATGGAACCGTTGTTATGAAGCAGCAGAAACCTCTCCAACATATTGTAGACGTATATTCACCTGAGCATTTTTACTGGCAAGGATCGGTTGTTTTAACTGACTATGCCCCTGGCTATACTTTAGTTGATTTTTCATTCCACTCAACAGATGAATGGATTTATGCTTTATTTCGAAAAGATTCCCAATTACTACTTGTAACACTTGATCCAATTCAACCGAATCGATGGCATAAACTAGAGCTTCCTGTATCAAACCCATTGACAGTTCAATCATTTTCTCTGTTTCAGAATTTGCTCTTTTTCATACACTTGGATGGGAGAATTGAGATTGTAGATATCAACCAAAGAAAAATAATGCAAGAGTTCTATCCAGCTTCCAAGGTTAAAGAAAGTTTTGCATTGTCTACCAATCAAGTATTAGCAGATCAAAAATATGTATACGTAGTGGACAGCAAAGGAAATCAAATTTTGGGTTTTACTTACACTGGTGACATTCTTTTTTGTCATTCACTTCAGGCTTCAATACCTGACACGTATTCAAAAGCAGTTCTTCTTCAAAATGGTGAAATTGCTTTGTTACATCAAAAAAATAGAACCATACAATTGTTTGGACAAGGCAAATTTACCAAGAAATATTCTTTGGAAAAAACATATCCACTTTCATTTCAGGTGACAAAAAACGCTTTCTTTGTTATAGATTATTATTCTGGAATTTGCACCTATTCTCGTTAATTTTACTATTCAGGTTTCTTCCTTCATCTCATATACTTGTTATGAGCCTAAATTTTATTAAACTTAATATTTGTCATTTTGCATATGATTCGAAAAACCCTAGGAGGTAGTATGAAAAATACTAGTAAAGTCTGGTTTTGGATTGTTCTTGTTATTGTAGCAGTTTTGGCCATTGTCCTTATTTTTCGCAGTGAACCAAAATCCGATGAAGATCAAACTTCAAATGGAAAGTTTGAATATGAGGTGATCGAAATTACACAAAATGAATTTTATGATGAACCTTCAGAGTTTTTTATCAAGAGCATCGAAGAATGGGAGCAATATTGTTCTGACTCAGAATGCACAGTCAATTTTGAAGAAAAAATGATTGCAGGCTTTAACCTGGGAATGCGGCCTAATAGCGGCTATGCATTACGAGTAGACAGTGTAGAATCAACTGAAGAGGAAATTGTCATTCATGCTTCTGCAATTGTACCTGGGGAAAACTGTATTACTATGCAAGTGATTACCTATCCTACAGCTTATGTCACTATGGACAAGACAGACAAACCAATACGGTGGGACATCTCTTCGATTGTAGAGGATTGCTAAGTTTATATAACATTTTCTTGATTTCTCAACGTTTTTTTTTACAATAACCCTGAACAAAATTACGCACATTTCTCCATAGTGGTGGTCATCTTGTATGACTCTGGAGAAATGGAGGCGAACCACTTAGGAGGATGCTTTGGGCATTGTTAGTATGAAAAGTTTGTTAGAAGCTGGTGTGCATTTTGGACATCAAACCAAGCGTTGGAATCCCAGAATGCGCGATTTCATTTTTACTTCTCGTAACGGAATCCATATCATCGATTTACGTCAATCATCAGATCGTGCTGAACGAGCTTATTTCATGATTCGTGAGATGGCTGCACAAGGAAAGCGTTTCTTGTTTGTAGGAACGAAGAAGCAATCGCAGGATATCGTAGAAGAAGAAGCAAAGCGATGCGGTCAGTTTTATGTGAATCAAAGATGGTACGGAGGTACTTTAACCAATTTTGTAACAATCCGTAAACGTGTTGACCGAATGAAAGAACTTCGAGAGCTTGAAGCAACCGGAGAGTTACAAAAACTACCCACAAAAGAGTACGCAAATTTAAAAAAAGAATTGGATCGACTTAATAAATTCCTAACTGGTATTGAGAACATGGATGATTTGCCTAGTCTAGTTTTTATCACAGACACCCACAAAGAACACTTGGCTATTTTAGAAGCCAAACGTCTTCGGATTCCTACAATTGCTATTTTGGATACCAATTGCGACCCAACATTAATCGATTACCCATTACCTGGAAATGACGATGCAATTCGTTCGATACGGTTTTTTACCAATTTGATTGCAAATGCCATTATTGAAGGACGAGAAGGGTATCAAACAGAAGAAGAACCTCAAAAAGAAGATGCATTTGAATCATCCGAAGACAATACAACTCCATCCGACGTTCCTTCCAACGAATCTTCTGTTGATTCTCAATCAGAAGATAATTCCACCCCTGTCGAAACTCTATAACAACACTTGAAAGGAGTCAAAGATGTCCATTGATATGAATTTGATTAAAGAATTACGTGCTCAGACTAGTGCAGGCATTAGTGATTGCAAAAAAGCTCTTGAGGAAAACAATAGCGATTTTGAGAAAGCAGTCGAATTTCTTCGTAAAAAAGGATTGGCTACCGCTGAAAAAAAGGCATCTCGTGAAACCAATCAAGGACGAATCGAAGCATATATCCACCATGATGGTAAACTAGGAGTTCTTCTTGAGGTGGATTGTGAAACAGATTTTGTTGCCAACAACGAAGACTTTAAAAAATTGTGCCACAATATTGCCATGCAAATTGCCATTAATGATCCAGAATATGTAAGTCGAGATCAGGTACCTGTAGAACGCATTGAGGCTGAAAGACAGATCTATCGCGATCAAATGAAAGATTCTGGTAAACCAGAACACATCGTTGAAAAAATCATTGATGGGAAATTGAGCAGTTTCTACTCTGATAATTGTTTGTTAGATATGGAAGACATGTTTGAAGGTAAAAAAACAATCGGAGACATGATCAAAGAATTGATTGGTGTTATTGGAGAAAACATGACCGTAAAACGATTTGTACGTTTTAAAGTCGGAGAAGAGTAAATTGGATTCGGAGTATCGACATCCTCGGTTTAAAAGAGTCGTTTTAAAGCTCTCTGGAGAAGCATTCCAGGGCAATAATGAATCGGGTATCGATCCTCATTATTTAGACCAACTGTCCATTGCTTTAAAAGCAATTTGGAAGCATAATATTGAGATTAGCATCGTGGTTGGTGGTGGTAACTTCTGGCGCGGCCGTGATGCTAATCTTTTTGGTATGAAACAAGCACAAGCTGACCAAGTTGGTATGCTTGCCACCTTGATGAATTCACTAGCACTTCAGGGTATTTTGGAGCGAGACGGTTTACCCGTACGTGTTATGAGTGCAATTCCTGTTCCGAGTATTACCGAATCCTATATCCGACGAAAAGCTATACGACATTTAGAGAATAAAAATATTCTTATTTTCGCATGCGGAACTGGATCCCCCTTTTTCTCAACGGATACCGCTGCTGCCTTGAGAGCAGCAGAAATCGATGCTGAAGTAGTCTTAAAAGGAACCAATGTGGATTACGTGTATACAGAAGATCCACATCTAAATCCAAATGCAGAAAAATATCATACAATTAGCTTTACCGAGGTATTATCAAAGAATCTAAAGTTTATGGATTCTACGGCAGTGTCTTTGTGCCGTGATAATTCAATCTCCATTATTGTTTTTTCAATCAAAAATATAGATAATTTACATAAGGTATTTTTTACGGATCAAATTGGAACACTGATTACAAGCATATAGCGAAGGAGGCATTACATGAATCCTGAAAAACGTGCTATTTTAAACGATGCAAAAGATCGAATGGAAAAAACAATCCATTCCTTAAAAGAAGACTTGTCTCAAATTCGGGCAGGCAAAGCAAATCCTGCTATTCTTTCCAAAATCCAAGTTTCTAGCTACGGCGGTCACATTTACATCAATCAAATGGCCAATATTTTTATCCAAGACATCAAAACTCTTGTAGTAGAGCCTTGGGATAAAAACACATTAAAAGACATTGAGAAAGCTATTGAAAAAGCAAATATAGGCGTAATGCCTGTTAATGATGGAGAGCGCATACGACTCCCTTTTCCTGCTCTTACGCAAGAACGCAGAGAAGACCTTGCAAAAGTTCTTCACAAAATGGGAGAGAGTGCTAAAGTGGCAGTTCGTAATATTCGACGAGATGCCAATGATCATTTAAAAAAACTTGAAAAAGACAAAGTGATATCTGAAGATGAACTTCATCGGGCAGAAAAAGAAGTACAAGAATCGACAGATAATCATATCAATACCATCGATAAAGAAATAAAGAACAAAGAGATTGAAATCCGAGAAATATAGCAGCCCAACTCATGTTGCAATTATTATGGATGGGAATGGACGCTGGGCAAACCAACGAGGTTTGGCTCGTATAGAAGGTCATCGTTCTGCTCGAACTGCTATTCGAGATTCTATTCGTGGATCCAAAGAAGCAGGTGTTCGATACTTATCACTTTTCGCTTTCAGTTCAGAAAATTGGAAGCGGCCTGCTTCAGAAATTTATCCCTTATTTTCTATTTTTACCGATTTTCTTATTGAAGAAACACCTTCTTTACACGAAGAGAATGTTCAAATCCATTATTGTGGGTGTTTGGATAAGTTTCCAGTGCGTCTCCAAAAAGAATTTCATGCTGCCTGTAACCTTACCAAAAACAATACAGGCCTATACCTGAATGTGTGTATGGATTTTTCAGGTAAAAAGGATATTTTGCATTCGGTACGTCAGATTGTTCAAGATCAACTACGTGTAGATCAAATTACCGAACAAGCTATACAAGAACGACTGATATCAAAAGAAGTTCCTTCAATTGATTTATTGATCCGTACTTCAGGAGAACAAAGGATTAGTAATTTTATGCTATGGCATATTGCGTATGCAGAACTATATTTTGATCCTGCGTTTTTCCCCGATTTTCGTAAAGAAAATCTCCTTAAGGCCATTGAATCGTATAAAAATAGAGACCGACGTTTCGGCTCTATTCGCTTATGAAATCTAGTAATTTCTATAGCCGTATTCAAGTTGGTATCATTGGTGTTCTTCTTATTGCAGTTTGTACGGTGTATTCTCTTCAATTCGCTTTTTTGTTTGCTATCGCTTGGGTATTGTGTGCCATTGAGTTGGGACAAATATTAAACCGTATTCATCACCAAAAGTATACTCTTATTCAAGTCCTGATCTGGATTCTTTTCTCTCTACTACTCTCCTATATTCTTTTTGTATCGTATTATTCTATCCACGATCGTATGAGTAGTTCTTATACTTCTTCTATACCACCAACTCTTCCTACTCTTGGTTTGGTTTTACTTTTTGCATTATGGTTGTTTTCGATCAGCCAACTTTTCTTTCATGTGCAAAAAAAGCCTATTTTCTATACAGGAGCAATATATCTTGCAATTCCTTTTACTCTTACGATTTTGATTCGCTTTGTATATGGTTGGGAATATATCGCTCTTTTATTCCTAGGAAACTGGTCGATGGATGTCTTTTCCTACATTTTTGGAATGACAATGGGCAAACATAAAATTGCTCCCACTCTCTCTCCTAAAAAATCGTGGGAGGGTTTTATTGGGGGCAGCATTGGATCTATGGTTTGCTTTCTTCTATTCTTTTATTTTCTAATTCCTCATCCTATTACAGTGACGACCTGGATATTTTCCCTTCTACTCCCCATCATTTCTTTTTTTGGTGATCTTTTCCAGTCCAAATTAAAACGATTGGCACAAGTGAAGGATTCAGGGAACATTCTGCAGGGTCACGGAGGAGTATGGGATCGGTTTGATGGGCTACTCTTTTATGCTCTTGGATATGGATTCTATCTTTTGGTGGTTTTTCCATGATGGGAAGAAAAACTATTGCCATTCTTGGTGCTACAGGTTCTATCGGGACTCAATGTTTGGATATTCTTCGTCAATATCCCGACCATTTCTACCTTCAGCTAGTCACAGCGAATCAAAAGGTAGATGTATTACTACGTATTGCAAATGAACTGCATGTTCCCACTATAGCATTCCACGGTGAAAATGTTTCTGTACCGATGGGCATAGAGAAAGAAGTAATCATTGGGAGACACAATATCGCAGAATATTTTCAGAAACACTCCATTCATACTGTAGTGTTTGGATCCTCGGGTGTAGAAGATTATGATATTCTTCTAAATATCTATCCATATGTAAAGAGAATATGTATCGCCAGCAAAGAAATTATTGTTATGGCGGGATCGACGGGACTACTGGATACAATTCAGAATACCACTCAATTACTACCTGTTGACAGTGAACATGCAGCAGTATATCAGCTAATGGAACGATGTCCAAGAGAGCACATCCACAAGGTCTATTTAACTGCATCAGGAGGACCTTTTTATTCACAATCATCCAATCTATCTGCTATTAAGTGGGATCAGATTACTCCTGAAATGGCATTGAAACATCCAACTTGGAAAATGGGAAAAAAGGTTACAATCGATTCTGCAACGATGGCAAATAAAGGAATTGAACTACTTGAAGCCAGAGCATTGTTTTCTTTACCACCTTCGCAGCTCGGAGTGGTGATTCACCCACAAAGTATTGTGCATGCTATGATCGAAAGTATGGATGGGGTTATTTACTCACAAAATTCCTGGCCAGATATGCGTCTTCCTATCGCCTTTGCATTGTTTTATCCTGATCGAAAGGCTATTAACATTGGAAAACCGGAACCATTCTTTTCCAATCCTTCTTCTTTGACGTTTCATGCTGTAGAAGCTGATCATATTCCCACACTGGCATCTGCCTATTGGGCCCTACAAGAAAATACTTTCTCTCCTATTGTATATTTGGCTGCCGATGAAGTCGCAGTCGATGCATTTTTGCAATCGCAAATATCTTTCCTTCAAATTGCCAAAGTAATACAAGAAGCTTTACAACGATATACGTATGAATCAATTGATGCCCTTCATCCCGTAGAACAATTCAAAAAGTTACAAGAGAAAATCCGAAGCGAATTGATCTCCAACTAAAAATCTTACAGCTTGTTCTTTGGAATGCGATCTAATTTAGATATAATGAAGAAGAAATTAGTTGATAAGGAGATAAAATGAGCTCTCAAACCCACTATTTTATGGGAATTGAAGTTGGTACAGCGGGGATAAAAGTTGTGTTGGTGAATGAAAAAGGTCATCCAGATCATTCAAGCTGGATGGAATTCCCAACATTCACCCCCAAACCTTTATGGGTAGAGCAACATCCACAGGATTGGTGGAAAGCAACTATTCTAGCTATCCAAAAGCTGTTTATGGACGGAAATGTTCAACCTTCTCAAATAGAATGTATCGGTTTGACGGGTCAAATGCATGGGCTTGTGTTATTGAATGGTTCCGGAGAAACCATTCGTCCTTGTATACTATGGAATGATCAACGTAGCAAAGAAATCTGTTCGCGAATCCGAACAGAA